>JAQWLZ010000022.1 GCA_029247025.1 Alphaproteobacteria bacterium
TTCCCCTAGCTAAATTATTAAAAATCTTAGGAAAACAAGAATTACTTCATGAAAATAGGCAAGACCCTTATTTAAGAACTCATCCAATATCTCAGGAGAGAATTTATGAAATTATGGAAGCAAGTGAAAATATTGAGATTAATAAAATAGATAATTCATCAATTGATGAAATTAAATATAAAAGAATGGTAGCAAAAATTATAGCCTTTACAAATAATCCTGGAAAAACTTTATTGTTATACCCAAAGACTTCATCAGAAATTGATGCAAGGTATGCTAGAGCAATAGCCTATCTTCGTTTACCTGATCTAGATAAAGGTATTAAAGAAATAAATCATTTAATTAACTTAGATAATAGTGACCCTTTTTTTCCAGAAGTTTTAGGACAAATGTTATTCGAGAATGGACAGATATTTGAATCTATAAAGCAACTTCAGATATCTGCTAACTTATTACCTAAAAACCCCGTGATATTATTGTCTTTAGCAAGATCCCAAGTAGAGTATGGGAAAGAAAAAGAAAATAATGAAGCTATAAGTAATTTAAAAAATATTTTAAAGGCTATTCCTAAAAATATTGCAGCCTGGAAATTATTATCAATAGCTGAAGCAAGGAATAATAATATTGGACAAGCCCAATTAGCATCAGCTGAAGCATATTTTTTATCAGGTAAACATAACTTATCTATTCAATTTGCAGAAAAAGCGAGAATTTCTTTTAAAAAAAACAGTCCTAGTGATATAAGAGCTTTAGATATAATATTTTTTTCTAAAGAAAAATTAAAAAACAATAAAGGTTAATTAAATGATACTTAAATATAAGAAAATATTAACAAAATTATTTCTTTCATCAATAATATGCTTATCATTTATTTCTTCTGCGAATTCTATAGATGATTTATCCAAAGAAGAATTAAATGAATATATTTATCAATATATAATGGAGAACCCTGAAGTAATTTTAGAATCTGTTGATAGATTAAGAAAAAAAATGGAAGAAAATACTGAAAGTTATGATAAATTCTTAGAAGAAAATTTTACGAAAATGGCTAATAATCCACTTATACCTTTTATGGGATCTGATAATCCTAAAGTTACTATTATAGAATTTTTTGATTATAATTGTGGTTATTGCAAAAAATCTTTAGATGCTATTAGAGAACTATTAAGATCAGAATATGATTTAAAGATTTCTTTTAGGGATTATCCTATTTTATCTCCATCAAGCAAAATAGCTGCTGCAGCTGCATTGGCAGCCAAAGAACAAGGTAAATATTTTTTATTCCACTCTGCCTTAATGAATCTTCAAGGAAATTTGGATGAAAATAAAATATACTCTACTGCTGAAAATTTAGAAATAGACATAGTTAAACTAAAAGAAGATATGAATAAACCAAAAATAAAAAAAATATTAGAAGAAAATGAAGACTTAGCAAGAAAATTAAATATAAGAGGTACACCAACTTTTTTAATTAATGGAAAATTATATGCAGGAGCTCTAGAATTAAATAAATTGAAGGCTATTATTAATCAAAGTTTGGAAGATAGTTAATATATTGTGAATTTTTAAAATCTACAATTATAAAGAAAGAAAATTATGTTTAATAATATAGGTACAATATTAAATACAATCTTATTCGGCAAAAAAACTGGTGAAGATAGTTTTGGAAATATTTATTACATAAATAAGGGTAAGAAAAGATGGGTAGTATATAATAAAAATAATGATGCCTCTTCTGTACCACCAGAATGGCAGGCATGGTTAACATATACTCTAAATGAAATTCCGAACAATAATAGTAAAAAAAACAAATGGCAAATTAAACATCAACCTAACACTACAGGAATAAGTAATATTATGATTAAATAAACTAGAGATAATAGAGAAAAAAAGTCATTATACACCTCATGGTCACCTAGAAAAAGAGAAAATTAAGTGACTAGTAAAAATGATAAACTACTACCAAAAATATGGAAAGGTGCTAATGATGAAAACATATCATGCACTGAAAAAATTAAATTATTAAATGAAAATATTATAGAAATAAGTCAAATTACAGACGATGCAATAGAAGATGCAATATTAATGGGAGCGGACCCTAATCAAGTTATAGAAATAATAATACAATCACTGAAAGAAAAAAATACTGAAACTTAATATAAAAATAATAAAAAATATAATTATAACTATTATTTTCTGCTTTATATTTATTATTGAAGGCCAAGCTAATAGCGATAAAAAGGCATTAATTAAAATCATAGATAAAATATCTAGTAAAAATTATACCATAGAGATAAATAAAAATAATAAAGTTATATTTAAGAATATAGATATTTCTCTAATAAAGTGTTTAAAAAATGATGAGGATAATAGCAGCTTTGCTTCATATATTAGCTTAAAAGATAGAAAAAAAAACAAATTTATTTTTAAAGGTTGGATATTCTCTAAAAATATTAGTTTATCACAAGTAGCTCATCCAATTTACAACATTAAATTAGTCAAATGTATATAAGTTATAATTAATAATTACCTGATTTAGGGTATAGGTTTATATCTAGTTCTCCAGATTTACTCATTTTATAAAAATCAGAATTAATTTTTAGTGCTTTTTTTAAAATTATTAGAAAACTTTCTTGATCAATTTCGTAAGCACCCATAGTCTTAAGATGTTCTGTTATAAATTGTGTATCTAATAAAACAAAGTTTCCTACCTTTAGTCTATCTATTAAATGTAATAGGGCCACTTTACTTGCGTTTGTCATTTGGCTAAACATACTTTCTCCAAAAAACATTCCTCCTATGGCAACACCATACAAGCCTCCAACTAAATCATCATTAGAATAACATTCCACACTATGTGCATAGCCTTTATAATGCAACTCGATAAAAACGTCTCTAATACTTGGATTAATCCAAGTATTTTCTCTGCTATTAGTAATTTCAGAACAAGCTTCAATTACTCCTATAAAATCAGTATTAATTTTTATTTTAAAAGGCTCTGTATTTATAAACCTTTTAAGTTTTCTTCTAATATTTATTTTATATGGATTAATAACTCCTCTATTTTTTGGCTTAACCCAAAACACATCAGAGCTATCAATATTTTCAGCCATAGGAAATATTCCATTACAATATGCATCTAAAATATTTTTATAGTTGATTTTTATATATTTATAATCAAATTTATTAATCATTATTCTTTAAAAATTTTTCTAACCATCTAATATCATAATTACCTGAAATAAATTCATTTTCACTAATAATTTTTTCATGAAGCGAAAGCGTAGTATTTATTCCATCTATGACGTACTCTTTTAAGGCTATCTTTAATTTTAATATAGCTTCTTCTCTATTATTTCCATAAACTATCAATTTAGCGATTAAGCTATCATAATTAGGAGGCACTTTATATCCTGAATATAAAGCAGAATCTATTCTTACTCCAACACCTCCTGGTGCATGATAATTCTTTATAGTTCCTGCATTAGGTACAAAAGTTGCAGGGTCTTCTGAATTTATTCTACATTCTATAGAATGTCCTTTAATTTTTATATCTCTTTGTTTAACTGAAAGCTTTTTGCCACCAGCTACATTGATTTGCTCTTTAACTAAATCAAAGCCTGTAATCATTTCGGTGATAGGATGTTCAACCTGTATTCTCGTATTCATTTCTATAAAGAAAAATTCTTCTTTTTCATAAAGCATTTCAAAGGTTCCTGCTCCAAGGTAACCTAATTTTTTTCAGCTTTGACGATGATTTTACTAATTTTAACTCTTTCTTCTTCATTCAGTGCAGGAGATGGTGCTTCTTCTAAGACTTTTTGATGTCTTCTTTGTAAAGAACAGTCTCTTTCTCCAAAATGCACAACATTTCCAAAACTATCTGCAAACAACTGAAATTCTATATGTCTTGGATTTGCCAAATATCTTTCAAGATATACAGTATCATCTCCAAAGCCTGATTTAGCCTCAGAACGAGCTAAATTCCAAGCCTCTTCCAACTCAGAGGCTTTTTCAGCAACTTTCATACCTTTAGCGCCTCCACCTGAAGCAGCTTTAATTAAGATAGGAAAGCCAATTTCTTTTGCTATTTTTTTTAATTCTTGTAAATTTTTAATAGCTCCATCTGAACCTGGTACTAGAGGAATTCCTAATTTTTTCATTGCAGTTCTTGCTGACACCTTATCTCCCATTTCAGATATATGTTGCGCTTTGGGTCCAATAAATATTAATCCATGCTCATTAACTATTTCTGCAAATTTTGCATTCTCTGATAAAAACCCATATCCAGGATGAATAGCGTCAGCTCCACTGACTTCTGCAGCAGAAAGAATTGAAGATATATTTAAATAACTTTTAGATGCTAAAGGAGGTCCAATACATACACTTTCATCTGCTAGACGAACATGCATAGCATGTTCATCTATAGTGGAATGAACTGCCACAGTTTTTATATCAAGTTCCTGACAGGCTCTAATTATTCTTAAAGCTATCTCGCCCCTATTAGCTATTAAAATTTTTTTAATCACAATTATCTTCTTTAACTAATATCAATTATTACGAGAACTTCATCAAATTCAACAGACATTTCATTTTTAACAATTATTTCCTTAACTACTCCTGTAAAAGGAGACTTTACTGGATTCATAGTTTTCATAGCTTCAATTATAAATAACTGATCTCCCTCTTTAACAGTCTGTCCAATAGTTATAAATGGTTTAGCATCTGGTGATGAAGCAAGATAAATAGTTCCCACCATAGGGGACTTAACAGTTCCTGGTTGTTCTAAATGAGAGTTTTTTTGTTCTATTTTATCTGTTTGAATAATATTTGATGGAACTGCTATACTTCCATTAGAAGAAATATTTCTTTTAACTTTAATTGACTGCCTTCCCTGAGTAACACTTATTTCTGATAAATTATTTTCATCTAAAAGATTTGAAAGCTCTTTTATTATAGATTTATCTACTGAAATTCTTCCCATTTAATTCTCCTGATACTTATTAATATCTTTATTTATTAATTTAATTATAGAATTTAGTGCTATTTCATAACCCTTAGCTCCAAACCCGCATATACTTCCATTAGCAACATGAGATATATACGATAAATGTCTAAAATTTTCTCTTTTATAAATATTTGACATATGAACTTCTATAATTGGTTTACTGAAAAATTTTAACGCATCCATTAATGCGATAGAAGTATGAGTATATCCGCCAGCATTTATTATAATACCTGAATAATCTTCATATGCTACCTGAACTATTTCTATAATTTTTCCTTCATTATTACTTTGAATACAATCAATATTATAAGATAGTTTCTTTCCATATTTAACTAAATTATTTTCTATTTTTTCTAAACTTATCTTACCATAAATTTCTGGTTCTCTTCTTCCTAATAAATTTAAATTAGGTCCATTTATAACTAAAATTTTCTTTAATATATTCACAAAGCATCCTTATAATAGTATTTTCAAATTTATTCTTATAATATATATTTATTGCTTATTAAAATATATATTATAATGCAAATATTATAAAAATGAAAAAATATAAATATGTCTATAAAAAATATAAATATATACATTAATGGAGAATCAAAACAAATAAAGGGTGAACTATCAGTTTTATCCCTACTTAAATTATTAAATTTAAATAAAGATAATATTGCCGTTGAAATAAATAGAGAAATAATAAATAAATCAAATTACAATGCTTATATAATAAAAGAAAATGACAGAATTGAAATTGTTAACTTTATAGGAGGAGGAAATAATATTTCTAAGGATAAAGAATTTTTAAATATAGCAGGCAAGAATTTTAGATCTAGGCTTATCATAGGAAGTGGAAAGTTTAAAAATTTTGAAGAAAATTTAAAAGCTCTAGACGCATCCAATTCAGAGATTATTACTGTTGCCATTAGAAGAACTAATTTATCAAACCCAAGTGCTCCAATTATTACTGATATCATCAACCCAAAAAAATATACTTACTTACCTAATACTGCTGGTTGCTATAATGCAGAAGAAGCAGTAAGAGTTTTAAATTTAGCACGAGAGGCTGGAGGCTGGGATTTAGTTAAACTTGAAGTTCTAGGTGATGAAAAAACACTCTATCCAAATATGATAGAAACCTTAAAAGCTTCAAAAATTCTTGTTAAAGAAGGTTTTAAAGTTATGGCTTATTGTACTGATGACCCTATTTTAGCTAAGCAATTAGAAGAAAATGGCTGTTCAGCAATAATGCCATTAGGTTCTCCAATAGGCTCTGGGTTAGGTATTCAAAATAAATTAAATATAAAAATTATAGTAGATAATAGTAATGTTCCAGTTATAGTGGATGCAGGACTTGGCACCGCATCTGATGCATGTATCGCAATGGAAATGGGATGCGATGCTGTACTTATAAATTCAGCTATTGCTTTAGCTAAAGACCCAATTTTAATGGCTGATGCTATGAAAAATGCGGTAATATCAGGAAGAAATGCTTATTTATCTGGGAGAATGAAAAAAAATAATTTAGCAAATGCAAGCTCTCCAATAAAAGATTTTTAACTTTAATAACAACAACTATTTTATAAATTTAATTATTAAAAACATAAAAAGGATATATGAAATGACGGTAAATAGACAAATAATAATGAAATCTCGGCCTGTAGGAATGCCTAAACAAGAAAATTTTAAAATTATTGAAAATGAAATTCCAAATATAAGACATGGCGAAGTACTAATAAAAATATTATGGCTCTCACTGGACCCCTATATGAGAGGAAGAATGAGCCAAGCAAAAAGCTATGCTGCATCTTTAAATGAAGGTGATTTAATAGTAGGTGGTGCTGTGGGAAGAGTAATAAATTCAGAAACTAGCCAATATAAAGAAGGTGATATTGTTGAAGGGTTTACATTAGGTTGGCAAGAATATGCTATTGCAACACCTGCAACTATTAGAAAAATAAACCCTGAATTAGCTCCAATTCAAACTGCTGTTGGAGTTTTAGGTATGCCTGGTATGACTGCTTTTTTTGGGCTTCTTCTTGTAGGAAAACCAATTCCTGGTGATACAGTTGTGGTATCAGCAGCATCAGGAGCAGTAGGACAACTGGTTGGACAAATTGCTAAAATTGCAGGTTGTCATGTCGTAGGAATAGCTGGTGGAAAAGAAAAATGTGGTTTTTTAACAAATTCACTAAATTTTGATGCTGCTATAGATTATAAAAATGAAAATATTGATGATATGCTAGATAAATATTGTCCAAATGGAGTAAACGTATATTTTGATAATGTAGGTGGCAGTATTACTGATTCCGTTATAAATAAGCTTGCTAATTACGCAAGAGTTGCTGTTTGTGGTGTTATATCTCAATATAATTTGACTGCTCCAGAACCTGGACTAAGGACACATAGAGCAATGTTAACTAACCAAGCTACAACTGAAGGCTTCTTAGTATTTCAATTTGCCCAAAAATACCATATTGCAATAGAAAGAATAGCAAAATGGATTAAAGATGGTAAAATTATTTATAAAGAAGATATTGTAGAGGGAATTGAAAATGCTCCTGAAGCATTTATTGGACTAATGAATGGTAAAAATTTTGGAAAACTTCTAATCAAAGTTTCCGATTAATTAGTTTTTTAATTTGTCGATAGTAATCACCTTTAAGGATAATTCTTTTAGCTGATTATTGTCAATTTTAGAAGGTGCATCCATTAAAAGATCTTGGGCTTGCTGATTCATTGGAAACATAATAACTTCTCTTATGTTAGGCTCATTAGCAAGTAACATTACTATTCTATCAATTCCAGGAGCTATACCTCCATGCGGCGGTGCCCCATACTTAATGGCATTATATAAAGCACCATATCGGCTTTTTAAATCCTCAGAAGTATAACCTGCAATACTAAATGCTTTTTCCATAATATCTGTTCTATGATTTCTTATAGCTCCAGATGATAACTCTACTCCATTACAAATAATATCATACTGCCATGCTAAAATATCTAATGGATCCTTTTTTTCAAGAGCTTCCATTCCTCCTTGTGGCATAGAGAAAGGATTATGACTAAATATAATTTTATTAGTACTTTCATCTAATTCATACATAGGAAAATCTACAGTCCAACAAAATTTAAATACATTTTTTTCAATAATATCCATGTCTTCTGCGATCTTCATTCTGGCTTTACCTGCAAAATTTTCTGCCTCTTTAACTTTATTACAAATAAAAAATATTGCATCCCCATCTTTTGTTTCTGTTTTCTTTTTAATAATTTCTATAGCTTCATTAGATAAAAATTTTCCTATTGGTCCTTTAGCTTCGCCATCACTTAATAAAATATAACCTAAACCAGGCTGTCCCTGTTCTTGAGCCCAAGCATTTAATTTATCAAAAAATGACCTAGGCCTACTGATAACGTTAAATGCGGCTACTGCTCTTACAACAGCTCCTTTATTAATCTGTTCTTTAAATGCCTTAAAAGTAACATCTTCATGCAAAAAAGCTTCAGTTACATCACATATTTCTAGAGGGTTTCTCAAGTCTGGCTTGTCCGTACCATATTTTAACATTGCCTCTTTAAAAGTAATTTTTGGGAAT
>JAQWLZ010000036.1 GCA_029247025.1 Alphaproteobacteria bacterium
AACCAAATGAAGATAGAAGGAGTTAAAGGTCGTTGTTTTTTTATAGAAGAGGAAGGAGTCCCTCCTTATGATGAGTTAATATTTATAGTAAATAACGAAAAAATTGATAAAGAAATGCTAACTCTATTTTTAGATTCTATAGAAAAAGCTACTCAATATATCATTAACCACCCTATAGAAACTTGGGAAATTTTTGCTAATTATTCAAAAGAACTTAATAATAAATTAAACGAAATGGCCTGGTTTGATACAATTCCAAGATTTGCTCTTAGGCCTGCAGCTTTAGATAAAAAAAGATATATTAGGTTTGAAAACTTTTTATATGAAGAAGGTCTGATAGATAAAAAATATTCTTTTGAAAAAATGGCTATAGAAATTTATTAAATATAATGAAAAGAAATAATTTATCTTTTATATTAAAAGGTTCATTAAAAAATTGAGAATGAAAATGTAATACTTTTTTCTGATCTTAAATTAAATATTAATTATAATAAATGGACCTCAATTATTGGTCAGTCAGGTTCTGGTAAGTCTACACTATTAAAAATAATTGCAGGGATAGAAATACCAAAAGTTTTTGAAAATACTATAACTTGCTTTCCTAAAAATTATTCTTTTTCATGGATGGCACAAAATGATTTATTACTACCATGGGCATCTGTAATTGAAAATGTAACTTTAGGACAAAGGTTAAGAAGAGAAAAGCTAGACATAAATAAAGCTCATATTTTATTAGAAAAAGTAGGATTAATGAATGCTGCAAAAAAGCTACCGTCTACTTTATCAGGAGGTATGAGACAAAGAGTTGCTTTAGCAAGAACAATTATGGAAGACAAAGATATAATTCTTATGGATGAACCTTTTTCTGCCTTAGATAGTATTACTAGATCAGTTATACAAAAACTTACTTGGAAACTATTAAAAGATAAAACTGTAATTATGGTTACACATGATCCTCTAGAAGCATTATTATTAAGTAATAATCTGTATTATATTTCTAAAGAAAAATTAAAACCTATTAATTTACCCAAGAGTAAACCTTTTAGAAAGATAAATGATGATAACTTACTTTATAGTCATAAACACATACTAAATACATTAGAAAAATCACATATTTCATGAAATTATTTTTCAATTATATACTTAGTTTTCTCATCTTTATTTCATTATGGTGGCTAGTTCAGCACCTTACAAAAAGTCCATCTTATATTTTACCTTCTCCCTATGAAGTGTTTTTTTCAATTAAAGATAATTATCTCCTACTATTATATCATTCATTAATTACTTTTTTTGAAATTTTATTTGGGTTTATTCTTGGGGTTTTATTTGGGATGTATACAGGCATATTATTAATTATTTCAAAGAGTATGAGAAAATGGATGCTACCCTTTATAATATTAACGCAAGCAATACCAATATTTGCTATAGCTCCAATTTTAACTCTTTGGGTTGGATATGGAATATGGTCAAAAATAATAATGACAACACTAATTATATACTTTCCAATTACGATTGCATTTTATGATGGGTTAAAAAGAATAGACCCAATGATTATAAATTTAGCTCAAATGATGAAAGCCAGTACATATAGCATGCTTATAAAAATTAGAATTCCATTTGCTTTGCCTCAACTATCTTCTGGTTTAAAACTAGCTGCAGCATTTGCTCCAATGGGTGCTGTTATAGGTGAATGGGTTGGATCATCTAAAGGACTAGGGTATTTAATGCTTTATGCAAGTGGTAGAGTTCAAATTGATCTTATGTTTTCTTCAATAATAATTTTAGCAATTTTTACAATATTATTATATAATTTAGTTGCATTTATTTCTAATTATATAACTAGATGGGATCCTAAATCTCACATAAAATAATTTAATATTACGAAGGATAAAGAAATGGAAAATAACAAAAAATTTTATATTAATGGTCAATGGGTAAACCCAGAAAGTCCTCAGACTCTTGAGGTTATAAACCCAGCTAATGAAGAAGTAATAACTGAAATTAGTATGGGCACAGAAAATGATGTTAATAAAGCAGTAGCTGCAGCAAAAAGTGCATTTAAATTATTTTCGCAAACTACAAGAGAAGAACGGTTAGCATTATTTGAGAAAATAATGGAAGTTTATAAAAAACGAATGCCAGATTTAGCAAAGGCTATTACCAGTGAAATGGGCGCCCCAGTAAATCTAGCAAATGCAGCACAAGCTCCTGCAGGCCTAGGACATCTCAGTAAAGCATACAAAACTCTTAAGGATTATAAATTTGAATTTGAAATGAATACTACTATCATTAGGAAAGAACCAGTTGGAGTTTGTGGACTAATCACCCCTTGGAATTGGCCAATTAATCAAATAGCTTGTAAAGTTGGGCCAGCACTAGCTGCTGGATGCACAATGATATTAAAACCTAGTGAGGTTGCACCACTTAGTGCAATTATATTCTCAGAGATCCTAGATGAGGCAGGTGTTCCAGAGGGAGTATATAATATGGTTAATGGTGATGGCCCTACTGTAGGAGAAGCAATGAGTAAGCATCCTGACATAGATATGATGTCTTTCACAGGTTCTACTAGGGCTGGAATATCTGTAGCAAAATCTTCTGCTGATACAGTAAAAAGGGTTACTCAGGAGTTAGGAGGAAAATCTGCTAATATTTTATTAGATGATGCTGATTTCAATAAAGCAGTTGCAAAAGGTGTTATGCATTGTATGAATAACTCAGGACAATCCTGTAATGCTCCTACAAGAATGTTAGTTCCAAACTCAAGAATGGATGACGTTATAAAAATTGCCAAAAATACTCTAGATAAAATAGTTGTAGGCGACCCTAAATCTGAAGCTACTACTATTGGACCAGTTGTAAGTGAAACACAATATAATAAAATTAAAAATTTAATTGAAATAGGTATAAAGGAAGGTGCTACTTTAGTATCAGGAGGATCAAATGCACCGGAGGGATATAATAAAGGATACTATATTGAGCCAACAATTTTTGCTAATGTTAATAATGATATGACTATAGCTCGTGAAGAAATATTTGGCCCAGTTTTAAGTATTTTAGGATACGAAGATGAAGAAGATGCAATTAAAATAGCTAATGAGACTATATACGGTCTGTCTGGATATGTGTCCTCAGAGAATCTAGATAATGCTAAAGAAGTTGCTTCTAAACTTAGAACTGGAATGGTTCATATCAATAATGCACCAGGTGACCAATCTGCTCCTTTTGGAGGTTATAAAATGTCAGGTAATGGCAGAGAATGGGGAGAGTTTGGGCTTGAAGATTTCTTAGAGATAAAATCTGTCATGGGTGCTATCCCTAAAACTGTCTAAAATATTTTATAAAGAGAGGGTAAAATTCACCCTCTCTTTTTTATATTTATTAATTATTAATGCTCATGATTATGAGAAGATTTATTAGACTCTACCTTGAACTTAACTATTAAGTCCTTAGAATTTTTGAACCTAAAGTGAGTATTCATTAATTCACCTTCTAACAGTTTTTCATTAATTTCAAAAAACATTAAATGATATCCCATAGGTTTAAATTCTATTGATTCGCCTACTTTAATGATGACCCCACCTTTGATAGGTCTCATTTTTGATATACCTTCCTCCATAATTATTGTATGCATCTCAATATTATTTACACTTTCAGAAACTACTTCTAGTAATTCAATATCTGTTTTACCTATATTTTTAATTTTAAAGTACCCTGCCCCATTCATATTAAATACTTTCATCCAAGGATGATTAACAATCATATTGTCAGCCTCAAATTTGTGTGCCTGTGATGTAAAGCTATAAAATATAATTAATAATAATATTACTATTTTCATAAATTTATTTCCTTTATTATATTTATTTTAGTGGTGAACAAATAGATGGCCTAAGTATAATAGACTCTTCATATTTTACAGAGTTTTCTTGATAGGCATTAAAATCTATCCAATATTTATTTTCGTCTAAATCTC
This sequence comes from Alphaproteobacteria bacterium, assembly GCA_029247025.1. Classification (GTDB taxonomy): domain Bacteria; phylum Pseudomonadota; class Alphaproteobacteria; order TMED109; family TMED109; genus TMED109. The sequence goes on from JAQWLZ010000036.1 coordinate 3,974, forward strand.
TCCAATATTTACTCATACTTTCTATATTTGGATGACACCATATTGATATTATTTCATTTGGGTCTTGAAGCTCAGTATTCCATAAACCTATATTTAATGATGTCCCTTCTATACTAGAGACTATATCCAAAAATTTATCTTTCCATTTAATAGCTTGTCCAATATTTAGTTTAATTATTTTTAATTCATAAATATTTGTCGTTGTGGTAGGTTGTTTAATTTTTGTTAAGGGTCTCAAAAGCCTAATTTCTTGAGTTAAGATATATGGCCCAACTAATGGAACAAATTTACTTTTCCATTCTTCTTTAGCAGCAAGTTCTGATCTTAGTTTTCTCATTTCTTCAACATCAGAATATTCCCACATATGTATATACTGATTCATTCTACCTAATTCACTTGACCAGTGACCAATTAATTTACCATAAGTATCTCCATTTCTAATTTTTTGAGCAACCGTTGCACTAGCATTTACAACATGGTGCATCTTTCCCGGTCTTGTTGTATACATTCTTAATTCATTAATCATTAAAACACCTTTTGTTAATTAAAAATATAATCACTTTCTTTAGGTTCTTTCGTAAAATTCCAATAATCAACTAGCCTCCAAGGAGAATTAGTAGTTACTCGGCCTGCTTTATTTCTATACCAACTATCTACTTTATTATGAGTCCATACCATTTGGGCATGCTGTTCATCCAATTTAGTATTATATTTTATATAAGATTCTGTTTTACAGTCCATATTATTATAATTTTTTTCTAATAATAAATTAATACAACCTAAAATATATCTAATTTGACATTCACCTTGAAAAACAATACTTCCGCCATGTGCTAAATTAGTATTTGGACCGTACATCATAAAAAAGTTTGGAAAATTTGGAACTGTAATACCAATATGCGCCCTAGGGTTATCACCCTCCCAATAATCATTTAAATTAGTGCCGTTTTTTCCTAAAACCTCTATTGGCCATATCATTTTACCAGCATTAAATCCAGTAGCTGTCACAATAGCGTCAATATTATAAGAATTATTAATAGTATTTATACTATTTTTGTTAATGTAATTAATTTTATCAGTAATAAGATTGACGTTGTCTTTTTTTAACATTTTGAACCAATTATTATCCATTAGCATCCTTTTTCCATATGGTGGATAATCAGGTATAACTTTATTTAGAAGTTCTTTATTATTACCAATTAATGATTCAATATGCTTAATCATATTTATTCTAAAACGTTCGTTTGTATGATTAATAGATCTGTCAGGAAAATGCCAATTAGGGTCTTTACATAATGATTCATGAATCCCATCACAAAAACCCCAAAATAGTTGCAAGCGATACCATCTTGCATAGTATGGAATATTTTCTAATACCCACTTTTTACCCTTGGATAATTTACGATGGTAATTTGGGTTAGCTATTATCCAGTGGGGAGTCCTTTGAAAAATAATTAATTTTTTTGTTATTTTTGCTAGTTCAGGCGCTACTTGCATTCCACTTGCACCAGTTCCAATTAATGCTACAACTTTATTTTTGAAATTATAATTTTTATCCCATTTAGCTGTATGTATAAGTGGTTTATTAAAAGTTTCGATTCCACTAATATCAGGAAAAGAAGGTTTATTTAGTTGTCCTACTGCGCTTATTACAATATTAGACTCTATAGTCGTTTTATTTCCCTCATATATTATTACAGATTTCCATATTTTTAAACTTTCATCATACTTGATACTTTCCACTGTAGTATTAAATTTTATATGCTTAGTTAAATCAAATTTATTAACGCAATGTTGCAGATATTTATAGATAGAATCTCTTTTAGAATAAAACTCTTTCCATTCGAAGGATGGCTCAAATGAGTAAGCATATACGTGGTTTGGAGTATCTACTCCGCAACCTGGATAATTATTTTCATACCATGTTCCACCAATAGAGTCATTTTTTTCAAAAATAGTAAATGGAATATTTGCTTTTGAAAGTTTTATACCAGCTAATATTCCACATAAACCGCTTCCTACTATTATTACTTTAGGTTTATTTTTATGTTTTTTAATATTATCTATAAAATGATCTCTTACGGATAAAGTATCAAAATTTAACTCTTCTTCCATCATTGGTATATATTCTTTAGGAACTTCTGTACCGACACCAACACTCATTAATTGATCTAAATATTTATTTTCTATAGGATTAAATTTATTTAACTTGTTGTTTTTTTTAGTAATTTTTAATAATTCTTTTGTTAAACTGCTCCTAATTTCTAAAGATATATCTTCAGGAACATTAACCGCATAATCAAATGCTCCTTTAACATAAGGTTTTATTTTTTCCAAGTAGGATAGATCAGATGTTATATAAGTTAATACAAGTGTAAGAGTTGCTATATCAGCATCTTTCATTGTTTCTATTATTTGTTCTGGATGTTGGAGAGCATCATATAAGCTTAATTTCATTACATTCCAATAAATAAATATTTTCTTTAAATTATTATAATACTTCATTACAATCATATTTTAAATTAATTTTATTATAGGATTCATTAAACCTTGAAAAACCTACCACTTAAAGGAATAAAAGTTATTGATGCAGCAAGTTTTATAGCTGCACCTTTAGTAAGTGCACTTATGTCCGACTATGGTGCTGAAGTAATTAAAATCGAACCTCTTACAGGAGATACATATAGAGAAGCTGTAATTGGAGGACATGTATGGCCAGAAAGTGAAGTTGATTGGGCTTTTATACTTGAAAATAGAAATAAGCGTAGTCTCTCTATTGACCTTAAATCAAAAGAGGGACAAATAATTATTAAAAAATTAATACAGCAATCTGATGTATTTATTACTAATCTTCCTAAAACGCCTAGAGAAAAATTAGGACTAACTGATACAATTGTAAGAAAATTAAACCCTAAAATAATATATGCTTCTTTAACAGGTTATGGAGAAAATGGACCAGATTCAAATAGGACAGCTTTAGACTCTACTGCTTATTTTGCCAGATCAGGTCTAATGGATTGGTCTAAAACAATTGACTCAGAAGGAATTCCACCTTTCCCAATTCCAGGAGGAGGAGATCATCCAACTGGATTATCTCTTTTTACATCTATTTTACTGGCATTAATGAATAAAGAAAAGACCGGACTAGGTACATCTGTTAGTACATCACTTTTAGCCAATGGAGTGTGGTCAAATGCTATGCTAATTCAAGCTATACTATCTGGGCATAAACCTATTGATACATTTTATTGGGAAACATTGAGTGCTATGAGAAATATTTATACTCTAAAAGATCAGTCATTATTTTTTATGCTACTCACAAATGAAGAAAAACATTGGGATCCATTTATTCAAAGTTTTAATTTAGGTTTTTTACATAATAATACAAAATTTAATACAAAAGATAATCGGCAATTAAATAAAAAAGAATTAAAAATTATACTACAAGAAGAATTTATTAAATATACATATGAAGAAGTTAGAGAAAAACTTATTAGCATAGGTATAGTTTTTACAAAAATAATGAAAACTGAAAATACTATTATTGACCCACAAACAAATTTAAACAATATGTTTATGAATATTGAAGGAGAAGATATTGAAAATTTAAAGCTAGTTTCGCCTCCGCTAAATATTGAAAATGCTCCAAGAAAAAATGCAACGAAAGCGCCAAAATTAGGTGAACACAATATAGAAATTTTAAAAGAATTAGGTTATACAGTGGAAGAAATTAAAAATTTGCAAAATAATAAAACTATTTTATAAACATAAACCTAAATGGAATATCATATAAATCATTATGGAGATATAAATTGTATTTAACGCAAGCACTTAAAAGAGCTGTTCAAATTAATAGAAATGAAATAGCAACTCAAGATGGAGAAAGAATTAGAAATTGGTCAGAATCAGTAGATAGGATTAGTAAACTTGCAGGAGCTATGCAAAATAAAGGTTTTTCTGATAATGATCGAGCAGCTATATTATCATTAAATAGTGATAGGTATTTCGAAGCATTATATGCATCCGTGTGGGCTGGAGGAATTTTTGTTCCTATAAATACAAGATTAGCTCCTCCAGAAATAGAGTTTTGGTTAAATGATAGTGAAAGCTCTCTATTATTTGTAGATAAAACATTTGCAGATATTATAGAAAAATCTAGATCAGAAGGTAAAATACCATCTGTAAAAGAGATTATATATATGTCTGATGGTGATTGCCCAAGTAATATGAGTAATTATGAAACTATTCTAGAAGATGCCACTAAAATTGAAGATGCTTTAAGATGTAAAGATGATATAGCAGGTTTGTTTTATACAGGAGGAACTACTGGTAGGTCCAAAGGTGTTATGCTAAGTCATACAAATTTAGTCTCTAATTCTTTTAATACTATTACAGCTTTAAATATACCAACAAATGCAAGATGGGTCCATGCAGCTCCAATGTTTCACATTGCTGATGTAACCGGAGCTATAGCAATTACACATATTGCTGGCCAACATTATTTTATACCTTCCTTTTCTCCAGAGGGTGTTTTAAAATCTATGCAAGATTATTCCATAACAGATACATTATTAGTTCCTACTATGATAAATATGCTAGTTCATCATCCAGACATTAAAAAGTATGATTTATCTTCATTAAGACAAATCACCTATGGAGCTTCTCCAATGCCAGAATCTGTAATTGTCAAAGCAATGGAAGTAATTCCAGAATGTAAATTTACTCATGCATATGGGATGACGGAATGTTCTCCATTAATTACATCTGCTGGTCCTGATTGTCATGTCTTTGAAGGACCAAAAGCAAACTTATTTAAATCTACAGGTTTAGCTGTAACCGGTGTTGAGGTTAAAATTATTGACGAAAATGATAAGGAAGTTCCACGAGGAGAAGTGGGAGAAGTTGCTGCTAGAGGCCCTAATGTTATGCTCGGTTATTGGAGACAAAAAGAATTGAGTGATAAAGCACTATTAAATGGTTGGATGCACACAGGAGATGGTGGATATATGAATGAGGATGGATATGTTTATATTGTTGATAGAGTAAAAGATATGATTATATCTGGAGGCGAGAACATATATTCAGCTGAAGTAGAAAATGCTGTTTATCAGTTAGATGGCGTTATAGAATGCGCAGTTATAGGAATTCCTAATGAGGAATGGGGCGAAACAGTACATGCTATCGTTAGAAAAGATCCAAACAGTAAAATTAATGAAGATGATGTTATTTCACACAGTAAAAGTCTAATTGCAGGGTTTAAATGTCCTAAATCTGTATCATTTAGAGAAGACCCTATGCCTCTATCTGGTGCAGGAAAAATTTTAAAAACAACATTAAGAGAACCATTCTGGGAAGGCCATGAAAAACAGGTTAGTTAATATAAAGGAATTACTATGAATCAAAATATTATAATTAATATAAATGATAAAGTAGCTGAGATAATTCTCAATAGACCTGAAAGAATGAATGCTATTACTATTGATCTTTTAAAAGAATTAAAAGATGCATTATTATCTGTCAATAAAGATGAATCTTTAAGCGTTATAATATTAACAGGAGCAGGAAAAGCTTTTTCTGCTGGAGTTGACTTAAGACAGCTAGAAGCAAATGGTACGGATGTTTCTAGTGGAGGTGTTGGAAAAGAATTAGATAAGTATGCAAATGAAGTAATTAAATTACTAGAAGAATCTCCTAAAGCAATAATATCAAAAATTAATGGTTTCTGTTTTACAGGAGGATTAGAATTAGCGTTAGCAGCTGATCTAATATATATCGCAAATGAGGCTAAATTAGGAGATACTCATGCAATTTTAGGGTTTAGACCTTCATGGGGACTTACACAGAGATTACCTAAATATATAGGTATTGCTCGTGCTAAAGAATTATCATTTACAGCAAAAACCATATCAGGAATTCAAGCAGCAGAATATGGAATTGCTTTAGAAGCATTACCAAGAGAAGAATTAGATTCACGTGTAAATGAAATAGCTATAAAAATTTCCAAAAATAGTCCTAATTCAATTAGGGCTTATAAAGACCTTTACTCTGTAGCAAGTAATAAAGGACTCGCAGATGGTTTAGAATATGAAGCAAATACCTCTTATGATATACCTGAAGTAAGAGAAAGAGTTCAAGAATTTCTAAAGAAATTAAGATAATACTAATTACTATTAGCAATAGTTTTTAATGCGGTTCTTAAAACTGGCTTCTCAATTAATTTTCCATCAACTACAACTAATCCATCGCTTGCATCATTAAATGCTTTAATAACCTTATTAGCATATGCAATTTCTTCAGACGAAGGTGTAAATACTTTATTCAGTGATTCAATTTGCTTTGGATGAATAGAACCTTTACCAGAGAAACCTAAATTCTTAGACTTTTGAGCTTCATTTATCATACCATCCATATCTTCTAAATCTAAAAAAGGAACATCTATTGAATCAATACCAGCTCCCGCAGCAGCGTGTACCACCCTAGACCTGGCATATAATAATGACATCCAATCACCATTACATCCAAGATCTGCACTCATATCTACTCCACCAAATAACAGTGACTTTATTAAAGAGCTTGATTGTGCTATATTCCATGCATTTTGAAGACCCGTATTAGTTTCTATAATAATATGTAGGTTTAAAGATTTATTAGCTAATTTAATTTGCCTTTCTAAGTTAATAATTTCTTCAACGCTTTGAATTTTAGGTAACATTAGTCCAGATGCAGTATTATTTGAGTTTAAAATCGCTTGGATATCTTCTTTACCGTCTTCACTATTTACATCATTAATTCTTATCAGCGTTTCCACACCATGTGGTACAGAAATATTTTCAAATGCTTTAACCGTAGAAACCCTTGAAATATTTTTATGCTCTGGAATAATAGCATCTTCTAGATCTATACACACCATATCAGCACTAGATGACAGTGCCTTAGGAATCATATCTGGTTTATTTCCTGGGCAAAAAATAAAACTTCTTCTTTTTTGAATATACTCGCTCTCAGTCATAAATACTTTCCTTTTTAATTACACTTAATATATCTTTTTTAAAGTTATTAATAGGTAGTAAAGTCATATTTTTTCTTTTTGCTTTTTCATCCCATGTTCTAAGTTTTAATGCATCCATAAAATATTGATTATTTATAAATTCATTTTCTTCTTCAGTACTCATTATTCCCCCTTGAAGAATAAAACTCTGTTTAGAAGAAAAAGATAATTTTTCATAATAGTTTTTTTTAATTGTACATAAATAACGTTTAGCTGGCACATGAAGTTTAATTGGCTCTGTTACGGATTGCGGAAATATTTTTTCTAACCATTTAGCTCCCACCATTTCATGATTTAAATCATAGTATAAAAAATCTATTTTTGACTCATTTTCATTTAAAATTAAATGTCCTATATCATGTAATAATGACGCTACAACTAAACTAGAGTTAGCATTATATCGTTTAGCTAACATTGCAGTTTGAATACTATGATCTAATTGCGTGACACTTTCATCATACTTTGTTTGTCCTTCATCCTTCATCCAATTGAATAATTTAGTTATAAATTGGTTAATATTTTTATTATCTTTATCTATAAGCATTAATTTACCTAAATAATATTTTTACCTTTAAAGTGTCCTATTGTACTAATTCTATTTTTATTTAGATTTAAAGACTTTTCTCTATTTTTATAATACTCATTTCTTAAATTACCTTCAGAAGACAAGTTAAAGGTTAGATATATAGCTCTTCTTTCTCCTTTAGATCTATTTGATTCACTCTTATGAGGTAAATATGAATTAAAAAAAAAGCAATCACCTTTAGACATTATTATTGGTTGCCATAAAAGTTTTTTATCTAAACTCTGTTTTATACAACCATTTTTATCGTAAGAAAGTAATTTATTATTATTTTTTAATTTAGAAATATATAAACATCCATTTTTTTCATTCATTTCAGTTAAAGCTATTAAACAAGTAATATGACCTTTTAATTTATGATACGCTGTAGCGTCTTGATGAGCGGAATAGCCAGATCCACCTGAAAATTTAATATTTATTTTTTCTTTATATAAATAGAAATGCTTAGAATTAAGTTTATTTATATATCCTAAAATATTTTCTCCTAAAATTTGCTTTTTTAAAAATTTATTATCTTCTAGAAATTTTTCAATTCTACATAACCTCGGTACACCTTTAATTTTTTCATAATAAAATAGACTTTCCCTGTTTTTTTTATTTAAACTCTCTATTTTTTCAACAGAAATTATATATTGACTTATATATTTTTTTAAATGATTAGGACTGTAAACATAACCATAAGTATTCCAACTTTTTATCTGATCATCAGTAATTTTAAATATATCTAAATTCAAGAAGAATTTCCTATTAATTTATTTCTTAATTTAGCTGAAATTTGATCAAATATAAATACAACTATAAATATTACAAGAATTATAGTTGTTACATGTCCATACTCAAATAAATCAAAACGACCTTTTAGTTCCTGCCCAATCCCTCCACCTCCTACCAAGCCAATAACAGTAGCCATTCTCAAATTTCTATCAAGAATATACAAAATATAAGCCACATATTGAGGCATAACCTGAGGTAAAACAGCCTCTTTAAGTATTCTCCATCTTGATGAACCAAGTGCTTTTAATGCATCCTGAGGACCTTGATTAGCATTTTCAATATCTTCAGCAAAAAATTTACCTAAAAAACCAGCACTGTGAAGTCCCAAAGCCATAATACCAGCGGCGGGACCGAAACCAAAAGCTAAAACCATAAATAAAACACTTATTAACTCTGGAATTGCTCTTAAACCAGAAACTATACTTCTACTTAAAAAGTAAATTGTCTTATTAGGTGCATAATTTTTTGCAGAATAGTAGGCTAAAGGTATAGAAATAATTAACGCTATAAAACTTGCCCAAAATGCTATTTCGATACTTTCTATTACCTTTAAAAGAACTAATTTTAAATATCCAAAAGGCTCTACTAAAAATAAAACTTCTTCTTCTCTCGATTCCAATTCTAGAGTTTCAAGATTAGTTTCATATAATTGAACCTTTTGATTCTCAATAAATGAGTAAAAAGGTAGATTTGACGAGTCAAAATTTAAAATTAAATTTATATCTTTTTTAGTTTCTATTACAGGGGGCCACATTTCATTAGCAATACTAGATAAGCCATCACTTATTCTGGATGTTTCTTTTACTCCAATTATATCTAAAGAAACTTCATATAATCTATCAACTATATTGGGTATACCGACGCGCTGAGCAGAAAAAATTAATATAAAGATAATTAATAAAACTAAAATAATAGTTTTATAATTAAATGGTGGATTTAATTTTTTATTATTAGCTATCATAAAATTATTTTTTATTTATATAACTTGTTTAAATCAAATTTAAGTATTTTTTTGGCAGGCTTATCAAACAATATATTTCCTTCTTTCATCCCTATAATTCTATCAGCAAATGTCTTAGCAAAGTTGGTCTGATGAAGACTACATAAAACACTAATATTATTTTTTTTTGCTGTTTTTCTTATTAAATTCAAAATATCTTTTGCCGTTTGAGGATCAAGGTTAGAAACAGGTTCATCAGCTAGGATAATATCAGGTGAACCTATCAATGCTCTTGCTATTCCTACTCTTTGCTGTTGTCCCCCTGATAAATTTTCTACTCTCTTATTATAATCAATATCATTTAAACCAACCTCTTCTATTATATCTTTAGCTTTATCTTGAGTCTCTTTTGGCCAGACATTAAATAATAATCTCCAAGATGAAACTTTTGCTATATCTCCTAATATAATATTTTTAATAATAGATGAGCGAGAAACTAAGTTAAAATTTTGATAAATTGTAGCTATAGAATTTCTAATAATATTAAAATTATTATCTTTATAATTTTTACTTCTAAAATAGATATTTCCTTTATTTAAAGAAGTTAAACCTAAAATTGTTCTAATTAATGTCGACTTGCCTGAACCTGAAGGTCCCAAAATAGCAATTATTTCATTATTATTAATATTTATATTAACATTATTTAAAGCTAATATATTTCCAGGATAAATTTTGCAAACTGATTCAATCTTTAATAACGTATTAGACATTAATTACTGTTTGCTTCAATTATAGATAATTTAAAATGATTATTTATTAATGCCATCTTTTTTAAAGCAGGCAACATATCTTCATCTGTTATATTTATGTCATAATAATCTACTTTTTTACCTCCATACCCTCTAAGCATGCCTTTTTTTATTTCTGGATTTTTATGTAAATTAGCCACTTCATTTTTAATTGCTATTTTTACTGAGTCAGGGAGTTTAATTGACATTGCCAAAGGAGGGTTTGGTATGGAGTCAGATTTAGCAATTACTTTAAAATCATTTTTATCAATTGAGCCTTGTTTTACTGCTTTTTCATAAGAATTAAAAGAAGATGCTGCAGCATCAACAATACCTGCTTGTAATGATTTCAAACTATTAGCATGGCTACCAGTAAGTTGTGACTTAGCTAAATCTAAGATAGGGTTAATGCCTGCGTCTATTAACATAGCCATTGGGAAAACAAAACTCGAAGTAGAATTAATATCACCAAATGCAACTTTTTTATTTTTTAAATCTTCCAATGAACTAATACTAATATCGTCTTTTTTAGCAAATATTCCTGAGTAGTAAACAGAACTACCTTTTCTTACTTCTACAGCTAAAAGTTCTACACATCCTCTTTCTCTTGCCTGAATATATGTTACAGGTCCAAACCAAGCAAAATCTGCTAGCCCAGAACATATTCCCTCCACTACTGCGCTATAACTTTGACCGACAATTATATTGAATGAGTATTTTGTAGCCTTTGTTAATGCATTAAAAATAGGTTGAAAATCCAAAATTGTACCTTCCTCAGTTCCGCCATCTGCAGGAACAAGTAATACATTAAATGGATTTTCTTTAGAACCATCTGCAGCATAAGAAAATTTAATAGTTACAAATATGCAAACAATTAAAATTTTAAGATATTTTTTCATCGATATTCCTATTCATATACATATTCTTTACTTATTAATTTATCATTATCTATATTTAACCCTAGTCCAATAGTATTCTCTGGTAAATTAATATATCCATTTTCAGGAATAACCTCCTCCTCACAAAAATATTGTAATATTGGCATCCATTTTACTAAATATTCTATCATAGGAGTGTGGGCAGGAGATTGACTAAAGGAAAAATGCACTCCAGCATGCATAGCTCCTGCATGAGGAATTAGAATTAGATCATGAGTAGTACATAAAGCACTAATTTTTACCATTTCAGAAATACCTCCACACCAATGTGGGTCAGCTTGAATAATATCAAGTGCCCCTTCAGATATGAATTGATTAATACCCCATCGAGTATAATGATGTTCAGCTCCTGCTAGAGGTATATTAGTTTTATTTTTTATACGAATGTAGCTATTAATTCTGTCTGGCATAACACATTCCTCTAACCATTTTGGATTATACTGTTTAATAGCATCTATTAAAGATAATACATAAGGAACATCCATACTTTGCCAGCAGTCAAACATTAATTCATAATCATCTCCTAATGTTTCTCTTAGAGTTTTTACAAGTTCTATATTTTTTTTAAGCCCATCTACTCCCTTTGTTGGACCGTATCTAAAAAACCACTTTTGAGCTTTAAAACCTTTTGATTTATATTCTAAAGCTCTTGCTTTTACTAATTTCATATCTAATACATTAAATCCTAACATGCTGGCATATGCTGGGATTTTTTTAACAGTAGGACCTCCTAGTAATTTATATACTGGTTGATTTAAAATTTTTCCCTTAAGGTCCCATAATGCACAATCAATAAAACTGATGGCCCAAATAGGCTCTCCTTGCCTACCATGAACTAATTTTCTATACATTTGATCCCATATTAGTTCAGAAGCAAAAACATCCTTACCAATTAAAATTGCTTTTAATTGGTTAGCAATAATAAATGCTACATTATCATTCATAGGCCCTGCAATGCCAATTTTATTATCTGCTGTTTCTATTTTTACATATATATGATCTAAAGATAATTTACCATTTTCTGACTGAACAAAGTCAGCTGTAGCATTTAGAGAATTAGTATATTGCTCATAAATGTCTAAGGGAGTAGCAAGTCGATCTTCCCATAAAAGACCATTAACCTTCATTATACCAGTATATCTTACTAAAGATACCTTACTTATAATCATAATATTCCCTTAACAATATTAATTAAAAATAATAAAAACTCTAGCTTCAATACTTTCTCTTGGAGGATCGCTATTTAATTGATTTGGCAATTCAAATGCCCCATGCGGTGTATATTTTACTCTAACATTATTAGAACTATCCCACCCTTTTAAAAGTAAAATTTCATCATTCATCATATTAGAAGCCCAATGCCATCTATGACTTTTAGAATAGACAATATGATATATTTCTCCTGTACGATTTGAAAATATTTGGTCTGTCTCCACTAAATCATTTTTAGGAATAGATACAGCATCTGCAAATGCTAAAGGCGATCTTTTTACAGGACCATTAATAGCTCTCCAAACATTAAGTTGAACTATTCTTCCTCCTTCTTTAAGAAGGTTATTATAATTATCTAACCCTAAAACATCCTTAGCTCTTTGTGGACCAGACAAATCTGTATAATCTGCATGCACCCTATCAGCAGGACCTCTCAAACCATCGGGGTTCTTTGCTCCAGATTTTCCATCAGACCTT
>JAQWLZ010000046.1 GCA_029247025.1 Alphaproteobacteria bacterium
GATGTAGTAAAAAAAATGATACCTTATTTCTCTGAAATTTATGGTAATCCCCATTCTTCAAACCATAAATATGGTATTAAAGCATCAGAAGCAATAGAGAATGGACGAAGAAAAATTGCTAAGGCTATCGGTTCTGATCCAGAAGAAATAATTTTTACTTCCGGAGCAACTGAATCTAATAACTTAGCAATTAAAGGTTCTTTTTTGTATAGATATAAGAAGCATAATCGAAAAAAAATAATTGTTGCTGCTACAGAACATAAATGTGTTCTAGAGGCTTCAAATTCTCTAACTTCTATTGGTGCAGAAGTTATTATAATTAAGGTTAATGACAAAGGAGAGGTTAATTTACACCAATTAAAAGATAAAATTGATGATGAGGTAGCATTGGTTTCTATAATGTTAGCAAATAATGAGATTGGTGTTATTCAACCAATAGAGAAAATTGCTAATATTTGTAAGGAACATAATGTTTGGCTGCATTCTGATGCTGCACAAGCAATTGGAAATATTGATGTAAAAGTTAATTCTTTAGGTTTAGATTTGATGAGTATATCAAGTCATAAACTATATGGGCCAAAGGGTATTGGCTGTTTATTTGTAAGAAGAAGGCCTAGAGTAAGATTGTTTGCACAAATTGATGGAGGTGGACAAGAAAGATTAATGCGCTCAGGAACTTTACCTACTCCTTTAATAGTAGGCTTTAGTGAAGCAATGAATATTATAGATATAAATTTAGATAATAATATTAGTAAATTAAAGCTTTTTAGAGATAGGCTCCACAATAATTTTTTAAAATTGGATAAAAATATACAACTAAATGGGCCAGCTTTAAGTAAAAACCGTTTGCCAAATAATTTAAACTATTATGTTAAAGGAATTAATGCTACAGAATTAACAGAATCTCTTGGCGATTATGTAGCTTTTTCAACTGGATCTGCTTGCACAACTGGAAATATTGAACCCTCTTATGTTCTTTCCTCTATAGGATTAACTAAAGAAGAAGCATTATCATCTTTCAGAATTTCAGTTGGTTTAGAATCTACTATTGAAGATATAGATGAAGCAGCAAAAATTATTTGTAATAAAATTGATATTTTAAGGAAATAATAAGGAATTACTTTTGCCTAGAATAACTTTTATAAATAACGATAAAGAAATTATAGTTAAGGAAAAGAGTAATGAATTAACTATTCTAGAGATTGCTCAGAATAACGGAATAGATATTGAAGGTGCATGTGAGGGTTCTCTGGCTTGCTCTACGTGCCATATTATTGTAGATAAAGAATGGTATAGCCAACTAGAAGAAACGAGTTGGGATGAAGAAGATATGTTAGATTTAGCAACTGGACTAACAGTTACTTCAAGGTTAGGATGTCAGATAGTTTTAACAGAAAAATTAGATGGTTTAACAGTTTCTTTACCTTATAATAATAACGATGTTCGTTTAAATAAAAATAAATATTAATAGAGGGAATATGAAAAAAATTAATACACCTAATATAGAAAAATTATCTAATTTACCTGATTTTCCATATGAAGCTAAGTATGAAAAAAATATAGCAGGTTTTGATGATTATAAAGATATGAGAATGGCATACATTGATACCGGAAATAAAGATTCGGATTTAACTTTTCTATTGTTACATGGTTCTCCGACCTGGTCTTATATGTGGAGACATTTTATAAAAGAAATAAATAATTTAAATTACAGAGCGGTAGCATTTGATATGCCAGGTTTTGGTAGGTCAGATAAACCTCTTGATGCATCAGCTTATACCTTTAATTCTTTAAGAGAATCTCTTATTTGTATGATAGAGAGATTAAAACTTAAAAATATAGTTCTAGTAGTTCATGAATGGGGAGGTTTTTTAGGTTTAACTATTCCTATGGAGATGCCAGACTTATTTGATGGAATAATAATTCATAATACTACACTTGCTACAGGAAATAACTTAATGTCAGATAGTTATACTGATTGGAGACAATATATAAAGGATAACCCAGATTTAAATGTTAGAGCTGTAATGGCAAGAACTAATAAAATACTTAGTTTAAAAGAATGTAACAATTATCATGCTCCTTTCGATAATTATGAAAGTAAGGTTGCACTTAGAGTAATGCCTGAAATATTTCCTAACAACCAGAAAAAAGAAGGTGCTGAAATTTCACAAAAAGCACAGGATTGGTTTAGTAATGAATTTGATGGTTTGGCTGTCTCGATTTCTGGAATGAGAGACCCATTATTTCCACAAGATGCATTAAATAGATTCTTTAATTCA
This sequence comes from Alphaproteobacteria bacterium, assembly GCA_029247025.1. Taxonomy (GTDB): domain Bacteria; phylum Pseudomonadota; class Alphaproteobacteria; order TMED109; family TMED109; genus TMED109. The sequence goes on from JAQWLZ010000046.1 coordinate 2,283, forward strand.
ATTAATGGAATTCATAAGCTTCCTGGAGTAGATAATGCAGGTCACTTTTTACCAGAATGGGCTATGGAATATGGTGAAGGGTTATTAAATAAATATCTACATCTAAGAGAGAAATTTCTTTTAGAAAAACAAAATAATGCAGATAATAATGATGAAGATAATATAGAAAATGCTTAAGACTAAAAAATCAAGAAAAGTAGCAGTAGCTATGTCTGGTGGAGTAGATAGCTCTGTAGCAGCAGCTATGATGGTAGAGCAAGGCTTTGAAGTTATAGGTTTAACTATGCAATTATATGATAGTGGAAGAGTGACTGCGTCAGGAAGTAAAACATGCTGTGCTGGACAAGATATTTACGATGCTAAAAGAGTTTCAGATAAACTTGGGATTAAACATTATACTTTAGACTATGAAAAGCGTTTTTTAGATAATGTGATTAAGGATTTTGCTGATAGTTATGCTAATGGAATTACACCTATACCATGTATTAGATGTAATCAAAAAATGAAATTTAGAGATTTATTAAATACTTCTCTAGATTTAGGAGCTGATTTTTTAGTAACAGGACATTATGCTAGTATTAAAGGAAAAGATGATGATATAGCTCTTTACAGAGCAAAAGATATATCTAGAGATCAAAGTTATTTTCTATTTGCTACACCTCATGAAGTTTTAAAAAATATTTCTTTTCCACTTGGTGATCTTACAAAAAAAGAAACAAGAGATTATGCAAAAAAAATGAATCTTGCTATATCCGATAAACCAGAATCACAAGATATTTGCTTTGTTCAATCAACAGCAAAAAGAGGCTATAGAGAAATTGTTCAAAAATTACGTCCAGATGTTAAAAAGTCTGGAGATATTATTCATGTTAATGGAAAATTAATGGGAAAACATGATGGTTTAGATTCTTTTACCGTAGGCCAGAGAAGGGGATTAGGAGTTATATCAAGTGATGGTACACCTTTATATGTTACTAAAATAGATTCTGAAGAAAACAATATATATGTTGGTTCTCAAAATGACATGGCCATAAGAAAATTTAATATTTCAGAGTTAGTATGGCTGGATAAAAAAAATCAAAATATAGATAGAATTAAGGAAATTGATGTTCAATTAAGTTCTGAGCATATAACTCAAAAAGCTAGTATATCTCTTCAAGAATTTAATCAAGCTTCAATTTCTTTAAACGAACCAAATTATAGAGTAGCTCCAGGACAAGCATGTGTTGTTTATGATAATGATAGGGTTTTAGGTGGCGGCTGGATATCTGGTGAACTATCTTTATGAGAATAACCTATAAATAATGCAAAACATTAAAAATAAATCAGTACTTAACGGTATAGGTTTAATGATAATAGCTACCGTACTTTTTTCGGTTATGCATGCATCAATCAAGTATATGTCCTCTAGCTTACATCCTTTTGAGATTGCTTTTTTTAGAAATTTATTTGGATTAATAGTAATTGCTCCATGGTTTATTAGATATGGTCTTGAACCATTAAAAACAAAAAAAATTAAATTACACATGGCTCGTTCATTTTTTAATGTAATAGCTATGCTATCTTTTTTTTATTCATTAAGTATTGCTCCTTTAGCAGATGTTGCCTCTCTAGCATTTACTGCTCCTCTATTTGCAAGTATTTTAGCAGTGGTTTTTCTTAAAGAAATTATAGGTTTTAAAAGAATAATAGCTATAATACTTGGCTTTGTAGGAGCTATTATTGTAATAGATCCTGTCTATTCATCTATAAATAATGGACATATCCTAACATTATTATCTGCTTCAGTTTGGTCTATTTCTCTAATTATAATTAAGATATTAGGCAGAACAGAAAGTAGTGTAACAATTACATCGTATATGGTTATTATAATGATTCCATTATCAGGAATTGCTGCTTTTTTTTATTGGGAAACACCAAGTATAAATGACCTTATATTTTTAATAATAATTGGTATTTCTGGAACTGCAGCTCAAATGTTACTAGCACAAGCTTTACGACAAGGGGATACAAGTATTATAATGCCTTTTGATTTTCTAAAATTAATTTGGGCTGTAGGAATAGGCTATTTATTTTTCTTTGAAGTACCATCATTAAATACATGGTTAGGGAGTATTATAATATTTTTAAGTACTTTATATATTGCTTATAGAGAAAAAGTTTTATCTAAAAGAAATAAAATTAAAAATATTACTCAACCTGTTGACCAATAGTATTTTAAATAGTTCTTTATTTTTTTAATATCATAATATAAAAGTATTTAATTACTAATGGCGAAGTAGCTCAGTTGGTTAGAGCAGCGGAATCATAATCCGAAGGTCGTAGGTTCAAATCCTACCTTCGCTACCATTAAAACCCTAACTCACAAACGATTATAGAAAATTTAATTACTAAAAATCGTTCTAAAAGTGACTTAGACATTGTTAGACAGTTTTATGAGAGTAAATTTACCTTTTTTTAGACCTTTTTTTTACTATATTAACAGTATGAAATATTTACTAATCATATCCTGTCTTTTATTTACTTCCGTTGGATGGAGTAAAGATATCAATTCTGATGATTTGGTAAAAAGAGAGGGGTTGTATTATGAAAAGTTTACAGATGTTCCCTTGACTGGAAATGTCACTGGACAACAACAAGGAAAAATCAGTAATGGAAAACGAGAGGGTGAATGGATATGGTATTATGAGAATGGTCAATTCCAATATAAATGGAATTACAAATATGGTAAAGAAGAGGGTGAATGGAAAATGTATTATGAGAGCGGAGAATTATGGAAGAAAGGTAATTACAAATACGGTAAAAAAGACGGTGAACAGTTAAGTTATTGGGAGAATGGTCAGTTAGGGATAAAAGGTAACTATAAAAATGGTATAAAAGATGGTGAACAGTTACATTATAATGAGAATGGTCATTTAGAATCAAGATGGAATTACAAAGATGGCAAAAAAGAAGGTGAGAACATTCATTACTGGGAGAATGGTAAGTTATGGGTGAAAGAAAATTACAAAGATGGTAAAAAAGAAGGAGAAACTTTAGTGTATAATGAGAATGGTCAGTTTGAAAAAACTAAAATATACAAAGGAGGTAAATTAATTGAAATCATAATACCTTGATAAGACTAACCTAAAAAACCTCACAAAGTTTCATTTAACATTCATTGAGAATTACATATACTAATCTTATGAAATATTTACTTATCGTATCCTGTTTTTTATTCTCTTCCGTATTGTGGAGTAAAGATATTAACTGGAATGACTTGGTAGAAAAAAATGGATTATATTATGAAAGATAGATTAACTGAAAAGATTGGTGTCTTATTAAGAAGAGAGGCTGAAGTTCGCCTGCTAATACCTTTCTTACAGGATCTATATGATGAGTATGGAAAAGAAAAAATTTTAAATACTCTTGAAAGGTCTATAAAAAATATAGCAAAAGAACAAGGAAAAGATTTATCAGATAAATATGGTAATACTAGTGCTGCTTTTTTAAATACATTAAAGTTTTGGACAAAAAATGGTGCATTAGAAATTGAAATTTTAGAAAAATCAGATAGTAAATTAAATTTTAATGTTACACGTTGTAAGTATGCTGAAATGTATAATGCATTAGGAGTTAATGATTTAGGAGCAGTTTTGTCGTGTAATAGAGATGCAGCATTAATTAAGGGTTTTAATAAAAATGCATCATTAGATAGAAAAGATACTATAATGAGTGGAAATAATTGTTGTACTTTTAGATATAAATTTAAATAATCATGAGGTCACTATTAAAGGTTTTTGATCTTATACTTAACAAAATATTTCTCCTAATGGAGATGGACTAATTACAAATTGTGATATGATTATTTTTGAAGCGTTTTTGAATAATTAATTATTCTATAACATGGATATTGAGAATTTATTAAATTAATGGCTGAGACATATAAAAACTTTAATCCGAAGGTAGAAAAATTTAGTGAATATCTTAAGAATTATAGTGGAGAGCTTTGGCTAGAAGCAACTAATCATAAGTTTACCAATGAACTTATGAATGACACCTTAAAAAATGATATTTTTAAAAAATATATAGTTCAAGATTATATTTTTATTGAATCTTTAGTTACTTTAATTTCAAAAGCAATTTTTTTAGCGCCTAATATGCATTCTAAAGTAAAATGGGCTGCTTTTATTTATGCTATTACAAGTGATGAAAATAATTATTTTATTAGATCATTTGATGCATTAAATATTACTAAAGAGGAAAGAGAAGAAACTAAATTATTACCATCAATCAATGATTTTGCAAATTTAATGCTTCAAATCTCTAATTCTGGTTCTTACGCACAAATATTAAGCATAATACTTGCAGCTGAGTGGATTTACTATACGTGGGCATCTAGGGCAAAAGAACCATATCCAGATAGATTTTATTTAAGTGAATGGATAATATTGCATAATAATATAGCTTTCCATAAAACTGTTGCTTGGATAAAAGGTGAACTTGATACTTTAGCTTTAGAATTGAGTTATATAGAACAAGAAGAAATAGCTAAGTTATTTTTAAATCTAGTAAGGCTTGAGATTGCTTTTTTCGATGCATGCTATGGATAATTATTTTTAATAACAATTTTTGGTATATATACTCTATTTTTTTACTTGAATTTATAATTTTTATTGTTATATCAATAATGAGAATGATAATCATTCTCAATTATATTATATAGTACTCAGTTAACAATTATTTAAGGAAAAAAATAATGATAAAAAAAATTATAATAACTATTTTATTATTAACATTCTCTGTATCAAGTTTTGCAAAATCTATAATTACCTCTGAAACCAATGAAATAGAAATGCTTAATAAACGGGATGATGGCTCTATAATGGTTTATAGTGTTGATGTTGCTAAGATAAATATAGGAGAAACTATAACATGGTTACCAACTGATAAAATGCATAATGTAGAAATGAAGAAAGGGCCTGATGGGGCAAACCTTCCAAAAAAGAGCAAATTTAGCAAAGAATTTTCTATGACTTTTGAAGTACCTGGTATTTACGTTTATCAATGTACCCCTCATGTTGCTATGGGAATGATTGGAATAATTGTAGTAGGAGGAGATACTAGTAATAAAGAAGCTATTTCAAATACTAGAATGTTAGGTAAAGCAAAGAAGAAACTAGTTAAACTATTAGAAGCTGCAGAGTAATATAATATTATTAAATTTTAATAGTCAATAAGAGTCTTTTATGTATATTATTTCTTTTCTATAGGTATTAATTAAAGAGGAATAAACATATGAAGACTCGTATTACTGAAATGTTTGGAATTGAGCATCCTATTATTCAAGGAGGAATGCATTACGTTGGCTTTGCAGAATTAGCGGCGGCAGTATCTAATGCAGGTGGACTTGGTATTATAACAGCATTAACTCAAAAAACACCTGAACTCTTAGCTAAAGAGATTGCACGCTGTAAAAAAATGACAGATAAACCAATTGGTGTAAATTTAACTTTCTTACCAGTAGTAGAAGCTCCAGATTATCCTGGTTATATTGATGCCATTATTGATGGTGGAGTTAAGGCAGTTGAAACGGCAGGAAATAATCCTGCTAAATGGCTTCCAATTCTTAAAGAGAATGGAATAAAGGTTATTCATAAATGTACTACTGTTAGACACTCTTTAAAAGCTGAATCAATAGGATGTGATGCTGTATCTGTAGATGGTTTTGAATGTGGAGGTCATCCAGGAGAAGATGATATTCCTAATATGATTTTATTACCAAGAGCTGCAGAGGAATTAAAAATACCTTTTGTTGCCTCAGGGGGAATGTCGGATGCTCGCTCACTAGTAGCCTCTCTAGCAATGGGTGCTGAAGGTATGAATATGGGAACAAGATTTATAGCTACAAAGGATGCACCGGTTCATGATAATGTAAAACAAGCTATATTGAATGCAAGCGAGTTAGATACAAGACTAGTAATGCGCCCATTAAGAAATACTGAAAGAGTTTTGAATAACAAAGGTGTAGAAAAAATATTAGAAAAAGAGGAAAAATTAGGAGCTCATTTAAAATTTGAAGACATTATTAAAGAAGTTTCAGGTGTATATCCAAAGGTTATGTTAGATGGCGAGATGGATGCTGGGGCGTGGTCATGTGGAATGGTTGCGGGTTTAATACACGATATTCCAACTGTAAAAGAGTTAGTCGACAGGATAATGGAAGAGTCTGAGTTATTAATTAAGAAAAGATTAGAAGGTTTACTTAGTGCTAGCTAAAAGGATTATATTATGGAGAGAGCAATATTTGCAGGTGGGTGTTTCTGGTGTACTGAAGCATATTTTATCGAAATAGATGGAGTAGATGATTTAAATCCAGGATATATTGGAGGAAATGTCGATAATCCAACATATGAAATGATATGCACCGGTAATACAGGTCATGTTGAGGCCATTGAAATAATTTATGACTCTACAAAAGTTTCATATTTAAATTTATTAGAAATATTTTTTGATACGCATGATCCAACACAAGTTGACGGACAAGGAAATGACATAGGGTCTCAATATATGTCTGCAATATATTATACTAATGATAGACAGAAACAAGATGCTGCAAATTATATTGAAAAAATTTTTAGTAATTATACAAATCCTATTATTACAAAACTTTATTCAGAAAAACCATTTTTTATAGCTGAAGATTATCACAAAAATTATTTTAAAAATAATAGAGGACAGCCATATTGCCAAATTGTAATAGAGCCTAAGTATAATGGTTTTATTAGTAAATATAATTCATTATTAAAAAAATAATGTTACAAATTAATTTTATGTTTATCTAGAATATCCTCCCTAAAGTCAATTCCAGTTCCTGGAACATCAGGAATTAGTATATTGCCATCTTTTAATTTATATGGTTCTACCAATATAGCTTCTGTCCAATCTGTCCATTCGCATAAATGTGCTGTAGGCGTAACTCGCATTAATTGTGAAGAAACTTCAGGAAATAGGTGAGTTGACATCTTTATTCTGTATGCAGCAGCAATAGATGCAGTCTGCATCCATCCACTTATACCGCATATTCTCATTAAATCTGGCATAATAAAATCACATATTTTTTGTTCCATTGCTTTAAACGCATCATCTGGACCATGAAAATTTTCTCCTAATATTATGGGAGTTTTCATTCTACTTCTCAATTCCTTATATCCATCATAATTATAATAATCTATGGGTTCCTCGAACCAATAAAGGCCTTTATCATCAAGAATATTTAAAAAATGAATAGCGTCAGGTAGATTATACCCCTGATTAAAATCACAAAGTAAAATATTTTTCTTTCCTAATGCTTTTTTAACATTTTCTATAGCATACAAATCTTCATCAATGCTTTCTCTTCCTAATCTGATTTTTAATATATCAAATCCACCTCTTTCTATTAATTTTTGTGCTTCTTCGTATGAGTCATTTTTATTATTATCTAGCCATAAACCGCAAGAGTTATAAGACTTTACAGGTCCAACAGAACCACCTAAATGAACACATAGTGGTTCATTTGCTATTTTAGAACTAGCATCCCATAAAGATATATCTAGTGCAGCTAAAGCATATGTAGCAATTCCAGATCTGCCCATTAAGCTAGTTGAATTCATAACTTCATTATAGAATTGATAAGGAGCTATCTCTCTACCTTCAATATTTTTAAATAATTCTTTAATTGTTGAAGCTATTGCGGACATATAATTAGCAAGATATGGCCCAATATAACCTTTTCCTATAGTACCATCACTACATGTAATTTCTGTAACTATAACAGCCCAATTTTCAAATTTTCCTACTTTACCGACTACAACTCTATTTAAAGGAATGTTAGCTGCTTTAACTGATAAAGATTTTATTATTGGCATATTCATTATTAACTTACCTTTCTAATATTTGATCTAATTCATATATTGCATCATTAGGTTCTATTACTTTAATTGTATTAATACCTAGCTGTCTAGCCGATTTAAGATTCATACCTAAGTCATCTAAAAACACTGTTTCTTGAGGTTCAATATTTAATTCTTTTAAAATATATTGATAAATTCTGGCCTCAGGTTTTCTCATATTTAATTTATAACTTTCATAAATAATGTCGAAATAAGACATTACGTTTTTAACTGCTTCTACTCTTTCTTTAGGCGTAAATATATCTACACCTTTTAAAACATTAGTAAGACAAATTAATTTATATTTTTTAGAAGTAGATAATAATTTAATTTTATTGATCATATTTTCTCTGAGGGAGCCGTATAATTGCTGAAGTATCTCTTTAGCATTTATTTTTTGTCCTATTGATAAAGCCTCTTTTTCAAACTCATCAAGAAATGTATTTATATCTATTTCACCTCTTTCACTTTTAGCCCAAGCATTATTATCAGGATTATTCATATTAATATTTGTAATAATACCTTTATCATACCCATGTTTTTCTTCTAATAACTTAAAACCTTCAATTGGGCTATTTGTTATTACTCCACCAAAATCAAATATTATTGTTTTAATTGTCATGGGAACCTTTTATTATTTTAGATAATTAGCTAGATCATCTTTTGTATCTATATCTTCAACTATTGTGGAATTTTTTTGAGGTAATTCTTTTATATAGTTTTTATTTACTTTAATAATATCTTTTGCACCTTTATCTCCTTTAATTGAGAGTATATCTGGAAAAAATTCTCTATCTATTAATACAGGATTACCTTTTTTATTTTTATAAGTAGGAATAATTATCGATTTGTTATCATTAGGATTATAATTTTCTATTAATTGGTTAATTAACCTTGAATTTATATTCGGCATATCGCCCAACATGATTAGTGCAGCATCACAATCTTCCGGTAATGCTGATATTCCTAATTGTAGTGAAGATGATTGACCTTTTAAATATTCTTTATTAACTATAGTAGTTATTTTTTTATTATCTAATATTCTTTGTAAAATATCATTTTCATAACCTAAAACTACTATAGTATTGTTAGCTGAAGATTTTAATGAGATATCAACAATTTTCTCTATCATAGTTTGATTGTCAATTTTAATAAGTAATTTATTCATTTCACGCATTCTTTTTGATTGTCCTGCTGCAAGAATAATATTTGTAATATTGTAGCTTTTAGATTCTTTTTCAGACTTAGCTCTTATATTTAAAGTTTTTAACAAACCTCCAACACCCATATTAGAGATATTTAATTTAGTGATATTTGTACCAGAAATAACTTTTTCTAAAACCCAATCAAAGCCATTAAGACTAGGTGATCTTGCACATCCAGGTAGGCCTATAACATGGGTATTTTTAATCTTTCCTAATAATAGTAAATTACCAGGATCTACAGGCATTCCAAATCTAATAATTTTTCCTTTTGAAGAATTAATTGCCTCCGGTATTTTATCTTTAATATCAACAATTGCTGATGAACCTAATATCATAATAAGATCTATTTTCTTTTTCAAAATAATATTTATTTTCTTTGATATTTCTTTAGTGTCATGTTCACAATAAGAAGTTATATCTAAACTACAGTTTAAGTTTTTTAGTCTTTCATTAACTCTTCTTTCTGATATAGAGTTTAACTTTTCATTCTTATTTTTGTGATGAGTTAAAATTAAAGCACATTTTTTATGAATATATGGATTGATGGAAATAGCTTTTTTATAGATAGTTTTTTTAATTTTCTTTATAAAACTATCCTTAACGGCAAAAGATATGATTTTAATAGTAGCAATCATTTCACCTTTTTTTACTGTAGAGTTGTTATTTAAAGTTGCTATGGTTATATCGTCAGATATTTTATTAAATTTACGAATTTTTTCTTCGTCTATTACTAATAGTCCTGACTTATTTGCTAATATATTAGCTCTACCGGTGTATGCTTTTTCGGAAGCAATACTATTATTTTGAAAAGTTTCTGCAATTATATTTGCTGCTTTATCTTCATGATAATCATTCTTATCTAATTTAGCACAGACAATTGTCCTAATTTTATTATTTATAAAATAGTTTTTATCTATTTCAGTAATTATAGTTCCTTTAGAGAATTTTTTTTTATTTATAATTATTGTATGGGCAAGGATACAATCTAGGCTATCTTTTACATTAATATCACCGAAGTACATTTTTAATTATCTCCATTAAATTCAAATTTGTTTCTAGTAGAGATTATTTCTGAAATTATGGATATGGCTATTTCTTGAGGTGACTTAGCACCTATATCAAGCCCTATTGGTCCATGTATTCTATTGATTTCATGCTCAGAGAAATTAGATTTTTTTAAACGTTGTATTCTTGCATTATGTGTTTTTTTAGAACCTAAAGAGCCAATGTAAAAGGCATTACTTTTTAATACTGCATTTAATGCTGAGTCGTCTAATTTTGGATCATGAGTAAGAGTAACTACTGCCGTTCTATTATCAATCCCTAAATTATTTATCGCTTCCTCTGGCCAATCGTTTATAATTTTTATATCAGGAAATCTCTGATTGTTGGCAAAAGCAGCTCTAGGGTCAATAATAGTGACCTCATAACCTGAAATAGTTGCTATTTCTGCAAGTGGCTGAGCAATATGAACCGCTCCAATAGTTATTAACCTTAATGGTGGTAAAGAAATATTTATAAACCATTTCTTTGATTCTATTTCCAAAACCTCCGACTTTCCATGTATAATATTATTTTTTGCAGCTAATAAAATTTTATTATTAATTTCAGAATTATTATTTTCACTAATTATTAATTGTTCACC
>JAQWLZ010000049.1 GCA_029247025.1 Alphaproteobacteria bacterium
ATTTATTTTTCATAAATTAAGTCCTATTAATTATGCCTTTTCAGTTCTAATCTAGCTATTTGATTACGATGAACCTCATCTGGACCATCTGCTAATCTTAAAGTTCTAGATTGAGCATACATTTTAGATAAACCAAAATCATTAGAAACTCCACCTGCTCCATGAGCTTGAATTGCCCAATCAATAATTGTACATGCCATATTAGGTGCAGATACTTTAATCATAGCTATTTCTTTTCGAGCCTCTTTATTTCCATGAGTATCCATTTTATGTGCAGCATATAAAGTCAATAATCTACATTGATCAATCATTATTCTTGACTCGGCAATCCTTTCTTGCGTAACTGATTGTTCTGCCACTGGCTTACCAAATGCAACTCTTTCTTTTGTTCTTTTACACATTTTTTCTAATGCTACTTCAGCCACTCCTATTAACCTCATACAATGATGAATTCGGCCAGGCCCAAGACGTCCTTGCGCTATCTCAAAACCTCTTCCTTCTCCTAGTAATATATTTTTTACCGGCACTCTAACATTTTCAAATAAAACTTCACCATGACCATGAGGCGCATCATCAAAACCAAAAACTGGTAAATGTCGTAATACTTTTACACCTTTTGAATCTGCAGGAACAACAATCATAGACTGTTGTTTATGTTTATCTGGATTCTTTGGATCTGATTTCCCCATAAATATAAATACTTTACATCGTGGATCATTAGCTCCCGAAGTCCACCATTTCCTTCCATTAATAACATATTCATCACCATCTCTAACTATTGACGATTCTATATTTGTTGCGTCAGATGAAGCCACTGCCGGCTCAGTCATTGCAAATGCAGACCTTATTTTACCTTCTAGTAAGGGAGCCATCCATTCATCTCTTACTTCTTCAGATGCATACCTTTCTAAAGTTTCCATATTGCCAGTATCCGGAGCAGAACAATTAAATGCCTCTGGTCCAAATTGAGTTCTGCCCATCAACTCACATAAATGGCCATATTCATAATTTGTTAAACCAGCTCCGCGATCACTTTCTGGTAAAAATAAATTCCATAAACCCTCAGATTTAGCTTTTGCTTTAATACCTTCAAGTATTTGTGATGGCTGCCATCTATCTCCTTCAGCAATCTCTGCTGCAATTTTTTCTTCGTTAGGATAAACATTCTCATCCATAAATTTACTTACTCTTTCCAAGAGATCTACAACTTTAGGTGATAACTCTGGTAACATTTTCTTCTCCATTTCAATGATATAAAAACAAAAACTTTAAGATTATTAGTATAAATAATAATTCCTTTTTAAGAAAGATAATTTATAATTAATTTTAAATTATATTAATTAAAGTAATATTAATTAATTTACCTTTAGAATAATTAAAACCAGATAATTTTTTATCTAATATTCTTATAGATAAAGAATTTTCATCTGCCATAATTCTAAATTCATTTAAATAATCATCCTCTATAATTAAATATTTAACATTACTTTTCGAAAGAAACCTAATTGCTTCTTCATTACTAGTTAAAATTTTAGTATTTGCCCCTAGCCTATATATTAGAGACGGCTCTGCATAACCTAATACCGCAAAAGAAGAATCTATATTTTTTTCTATTATGTACTCATATATTTTTTCTGTTACCCAAATTTTATCAAATTGATTAGGTAAAGTGATAAAAATAATATTTAAGGCTATTAAATTTACAAAAACTACTTTTGATAAGGCATTTATATAATTTCTATTAAATAATGAATAAGCACTTAATACTGAGCCTATAAAATATATAATAGCAATAATTAAAACTGTAACAGTAAAACCTGACCCATATTGTTTTGCTAAAAATAAAATTCCAATTGATATCAAAAACCCTCCTATTGCTGGAAGGATAGAAATACATTTTATATAAAAATTATCTAGAGATGATAAAACTTTACTATTGCTTATAGAAGAAACAAGCATTGCAGATGTTAATATTGAAAAGTAAGGTAAAATTGGAAGAATATAATGTAATAATTTAGTAGGCATTAATTCAAAAAATATCCATGCTGGTAATATTGAACATAATAGAAATACTACAGCCATATCACTTTTATTTTTATAAGACCAAATACAAGTTGGTAAAATAAATAAAAATATTGGCCAAGAAAATATTATAGAAGATAAAAAGTAACTACCTGGAGGAGAGCCATGAGATTCTTGAACACTTATTATTTTAAAAAGCATATCTTTTTTAATAGAATCTATAAATACTCCACTGTTGTCACCTAAATTAATAAAAAGAAACCATGGTAATGCTATTAATAAAAATAAAATAAAACCGCTTATAATTTTTATATCTTTAATAAAATTTATACCACTAAATATCCTAAAAAATATTGCAGTAAAAAATATAAATAAAAATACAAGTGGTCCTTTAACCAGAAAAGCAAATCCAGTAATAATCCATGCAAAAAATAATAAATATTTTGAGCCATTTATATCTTTAAATTTTTTTCCAAATATAATTTTTGATAAAATATAAGTAATAAATAAAACACATGCCATCAATACAGAATCTGTTTTTGCTATGTGTGCTTCAATAAATACTAACGGAGAACTTAATAATAATAGTGCTGCTATCAAACCCTCAGTTCTACCAAACAAAAGTTTACCTAATAGAAATGTTAACCATATAGAAATACTAGCCGCTATTGCGGAAGGCAGCCTATATGACCATAAAGGTGCTTTTTCTAAAAATAAAATATTTTTAATTATAGTTGCAGATAATGCCTGAAGCCAATAAATACCAGGAGGTTTTTTTAAACGAGGAGTATCTAAAAACTTTATATTGATAAAATCTTTTGACTCCATCATTTGAACAGTAGCTTGAATATACCTTGACTCATCCCTATCTAAAGGAGGAATAGTATTAAGTGATGAAAAAAAACAAATAAACACTAGTAAGCTAAGTAAAATTTTTATATGTAAGTTATTATATTCTATAAAATTTGGATTTATCATATTCAATCAAAAAAGTTAAAATAAGATGTTTAAAATTTTTTATTACAATCTAATACTATTCATAGCTACTAGCTATAAAAAACAATTATTAATTTTGGAAATATATTAAATGGACACATACATTCCTTCAAAAAATGAGAGCTTACAAGATAATAAAGCTAGTTCATCAAAAAATATAGCTATTGTGGGTTCAGGTATTGCTGGTTTGTCAGCAGCATGGCTTTTATCTAAAAACAATCAAGTTACAGTATATGAAAAAGCTGAAAAATTAGGAGGACATTCTAATACTATCAATCTAAATTATACTAAAGATAAATTTAAAGAAGTGCCTCTAAGTGTTGATACTGGTTTTATAGTTTATAATAATAAAAATTATCCTAATTTAACAAAGTTTTTTGATGCTCTTGATGTAGATAGTATCGACAGTGATATGTCATTATCAATATCTTTAAATAATGGTGTATATGAATACTCAGGTTCAGGTTTAGGAGGAATTTTTGGTCAAAAGAAAAATATCATTAATATAAATCAATGGAAATTATTATATGATGTTTTTAGATTTAAAAAAATTGCTACCAAATATATTGAAAAAAGTAATGATAACAACAGTGTCATTGGTGACTGGCTAGAATATAATAATTTTTCATCTTATTTTATAAATAGATATATAATGCCTATTGCCTCAGCAATTTGGTCTTGTTCTAATAAAAATGCCTTATTATTTCCTACAACAACTTTTTTATACTTTTTCTATCATCATGGACTACTAAATATTAAAGATAGGCCTAAATGGAAAACTGTTAAATATGGCAGTCAACAATATATAAAAAATATAGTAAAAAAATCTAATTTTAAATACGAAATAGAAAGCTCTATTGAAGCTATATTCCCTAAAAATAATTCTGTCCGTATTAAACTTAAAGATAAAGAAATAGAGTACGATAATGTAATTATGGCCTGTCATGCAGATCAATCTGCAAAACTAATCAAAGATGTAGATAAAGAAATATATAAAACACTAAATTATTTTAAATTTTCAAAAAATAAGGTAGTTTTACATTCTTCAAAACAATTTATGCCTAAAAATAAATCATTATGGTCATCATGGAATTATACTAGCTCTTTAGACTCAATTAGAAAAAATAATGAAAAACCTATTCAAGTCACATATTGGATGAATTTATTACAAAATATTGATAAAAAATATCCTCTTTTTGTTACTTTAAATCCTGAAGAAGGTAGCATTAGTAAGAATAAAATATACGAAGAAATATTATATGAGCATCCTATTATTGATGAAAATGCTTTAAAAGGTCAATCTAAACTAGAAAATATTCAAGGGCTAAACAATATATGGTTTGCTGGAGCATGGACAAAATATGGCTTTCATGAAGACGGAATTAAATCTGCTTTACATATTGCTGAAAAGCTTGGGACCAATCCCCCATGGAAACTAGATAGTAAATATGTAAAAGGAAAAATATATTCTTCCCAATAAATAAAAGGTAATTAGGATATGGACTTACTTAACAAAAATTATATTTATAGAGGGTTTGTAAGTCATTATAGGTTTTATCCTAAAATACATAAATTTAAATATAGAGTTTTTTCTTTATTCTTGAATCTAGAAAATTTAGAATATTTAGAAAAAAAAACAAGATTATTTTCTATTAACAAGTTTAATTTATTTAGTTTTTTTTATAAAGACCATACTGTAAAACCATATGTAAACCCTTTTCTCTGGGCTAAAAATATTTTAGTAAGTAAAAACCTTTATAAAAAAAATGATAGAATTTATATTTTATGTTATCCAAGAATATTAGGTTATGTTTTTAATCCACTTACTACATATTTTTGTATTGCTCCAAACAATAAAGTCAAAGCTATAATATATGAAGTTCATAATACTTTTGGCGATAGACATAGTTACTTAACTAAATATAGTAATGTAAATGAAAAAGTTGATAAAATATTTCATGTATCTCCATTTTTTAAAATAGAAGGAGAGTATGAATTTCATACTAAACTAAAAAATAATTCGCTTAAAATAGAAATAAATTATTGTAAAGAAGATAATACCAAATTATTAAATGCAAGCTTTTATGGAAAAAAATCTACATTAAATGACAAAAAGTTATTATTATGCTTTTTGTTATATCCTTTAATGACCATTAAAGTTATTTATTCAATTCATCTTCAAGCATTATTTCTTTGGGCAAAAGGTATTAAATTCTTTAATAGACCAAAACCCAGTAAAGATATAATATCATATAGCAAAACTCTATTAAAAAATAATGTGAAAAATGATAAAAAATATAAATAAAACAATTATTACTAAATTATTTTTTATAAAAGATGGGTTATTAGTTATAAATCAACTTAATGAAGATAAAATATATATTGGAGACAAAGACTCTAATTTAGTTGCAAATTTAAACATTCATTCTCAAAACTTATTTAAAAGAATTATGAAGTATGGTGCCATTGGTTTTTCTGAAGCCTACATAAACAGTGAGATTTCTAGCCCAGATATATCAAAAGTTATTTTTCTCTTCTCATTAAATAGACGACATAACACAAATATTATTTATGGTAAAAAAATTTATAATTACTGGAATTATCTTAAGCATACTCTCAAAGCTAATTCTGTATCGGGCAGTAAAAAAAATATTTCTTATCATTATGATCTAGGAAATAAATTTTATGAAAAATGGTTAGATAAGTCTATGACTTATTCTTCAGCATTGTTTAGCAATCAAAATCGCGACCTAATTTCTGGGCAAGAGAATAAGTATGAACACTTATGTAAAATAACTAATATAAAAAAAGGAGATAATATATTAGAAATAGGATGCGGTTGGGGTGGTCTTGCAGAATATATAGCTAAAAAATTTCAAACAAAAATTACTTGTATAACGTTATCTTATAAACAAGCAGAATATGTTAAGAAAAGAGTTCATGAAGAAAATTTAACAGATTTAATAGATGTTCAAATATGTGATTATAGGTCAATTAACAAAAAGTATGATAAAATTATTTCTATTGAAATGTTTGAAGCTGTTGGAGAAAAATATTGGCCAGTTTTTTTTCAAAAACTTAATGATAATATCAAATATAATGGAATAATTGGCTTACAATTAATTAGTATAAAAGATGATCTTTATAATTCTTACAAAACCAATACAGACTTTATTCAAAAATATATTTTTCCTGGAGGTTTTTTACCATCTATTCATGCTCTTAAGAAAGTTGTAGTGCCATTCGGCTTTAACATGAAAATAGAAAAATCTTTTGGTAAAGACTATGCACATACACTTTCTATATGGAAAAAAAGTTTTCTATCTAGCTGGAATGAAATTTCCGATGATAAAATATTTGATATTAAATTTAAAAATATGTGGGAATATTATCTTGCATATTGTGAAGCTGGCTTTTTGTCAGAATCTACAAATGTTCATCAAATAACATTAAAAAAATAAATATTTGATCTATTTTAATAATATTTAGCGTAGAGAATGCATGACAGTTTATAGATATAAAAATAATACTCCAAAACTTAAGCTGGAAGATTTTTTTTCAGGAGACATTTCTGTTTGGGGAATGTTCGAAGATACATTTGGTATTATAAGAAAGAGATTCACTTGTAAAATTAACGGCAGTTGGGATAAAAATACTAAGACTTTAAATATTAAAGAAAATTTTATGTATGATGATGGTGTTAAAGAGTATAGAGATTGGAAGTTAGTTAAAATAAATAATAATTGTTATAAGGGTACAACAGATGCTGTAATAGGAAAAGCCTTAGGTTATACCTCTGGGAATACATTTCATTGGAAATATACGTTTGAACTTCCATTATTTGGTCGCAAAACAAAAGTAAAATTTGATGACTGGATGTACCTTCAAGATAACGATGTTATAATTAATAAAGCTTATATGAAAAAGTTTGGTTTGAAATTAGGAACTGTAACTTTATTTTATAAAAAAAGTTAATGATTATATTATTTTTTCATTTTTCTAACCATCAATCTTTTATAAATGGGCCATGGTAACATTGTAATAATTCGCATAATTACTGCAAAAATTATTGGAAAACTTACTTCAAACTTATCAGAATATAATAATTTTTTATAAATTGTTGCTGCTGCTTTCTCTACATCCATTAAGAAAGGCATTTTAAAATCATTTTTATCCGTTAAAGGGGTTTTAACAAACCCAGGATAAAGAATCCTAAAACGTACACCAGTATTACTATAATCTATTTCAAAACTTTCTATAGCTGTTTTAATAGCAGCTTTAGTGGAAGAATAGGCCGCGGACATAGGCATACCTCTCCAAGCTGCCATAGAAGAAACAACTGCTATTTGTTTTATATTTAAAGTAGAAATATAGGGTTGCAATGAAATGATATGATTTAATACAGCTATGTAATTTAAATCGATCACATGTTTTGTAGACTCTATGGTTGCGTATTTAGAATCTTCTTTTATATATGTACCTGCATTTAAAATAATAAAATCTAAATTTTGACATTCTTTCTGGATAAACTTTATACCATTTAAAACTTCTTTTGAAACAGTTACATCTAAGGGTAAAGCTATTATTTTACCTTTAAAAGATAAACTTGAGCTCTTTTTAACTAAAATATCTAATTCTTTTGATGACCTTGCAGTAGCAAATACAGTATAGCCATTTTTAGCAAAGCATAGAGCTGTAGATCTACCTATACCACTAGAAGCTCCGGTTATCCAGCAAGAATTAGGCATACTACTTGTTGAGAATATTTAAAATAGGACCAAATAAACCTTTGAATTTTAATTTGCCTTCATATACTACTAAACATACACATCCTTCACTAGGATCAGAAACAGGTGTATGTATGTTATTCTCATCTTCTATGGCGACATCACCAGCATTATAACTCCCATTTTCATCACTAAAACCACCCTCTAAGACTAGTGTTAATTCTTGAGACTCGTGTCCATGATGAGGTAACTTTCTTCCTGGGGGAATGGATAACATACGCGCATGCGTATTTTGTTTAAAGTCACCAAGATCAATGTCAAAGTACTTTATTCCTCCAATACTTTTTTTCCATTCATCTGTAAGTATATCAGTATCAGGAAGGTACTTAGAAAGTACAGAAGGAATATTTTTAAAAGAATTGACTTTATCAGTTGGCTCATCGAATTGATCATCTAATTCAATATTATCTAATTTACCTAAAATACTTTCTAAAGAAGAAGAATTAATCTCTACTGGATCAGAATCCTCTAAAAGTTTACCTCCTAAATTTTCAAAACTCTCGACTCCTTTCCTACACTCAGAACATAAAGTGATGTGTGAAGCTACGATTAGGCTAACTGAAGGTGAGGTTTTTCCTGCGGCATAAGCCATTAAAATTTCAGGATGTATGTGATGTTTAATCATGTAGGTGTCCTTCTAATAATTTTTTTAAACGGGTTGAAGCTAGTCTTATTCTAGATTTAACTGTTCCTAGAGGCATATTAAGTTCATCTGCAATAATAGAATGTGACTTATCTTCATAATAAGTCATTTTAATTAATTTAGCTTGCTCATCTGGAAGCATGTTTATAGCATCAGTTATTTTAACAGACTCTTGATTAGCACTGTATTTTTCATCGGCAGGCTCTTCCTGATTTGGAGTTAACATTGGATCATTTGGATCTAATTGTGGTCTGATTTCTTTACGAAGTAAATCAATGCGTTTATTACGAGCTATTGTAAATAGCCAAGTACTTACTGCCGCTTTACTTCTATCAAAGGTCTCTGACTTTCTCCATACAGTAAGCATTACTTCTTGGAGCAAGTCTTCAGCAACTATGTCATTTGAACCTAGTTTCATTAGATATCCTTTAATACGAGGACCTACTAATTTAAATAGGTTACCAAAAGCAACCCTATCTTTTTTAGTAGCGACTAAGGTAATTAGATTAGTTAATTCTTGATCCTTGACTGCAGGTTTTAACAATTTATATGTTTTCTCTTTTTTAAAGTTTATATAAGACAACTTAGCTGATAAACCCGCAGTTTCAAAAGTATTTTCTAAAAACATTAAAATCTCCTATATATACTACGCTTAAAAAAAAATTATGGATCAATTAATTATTTTATTTTTTCATATGCAGCAAGAGCCTTTTCTCTAGATGTCTTAATATCGACAATCGGATAAGGATAATCCTTACCTAAATTAATTTTTGCCTTTTTTAAAATATCCTCAGGAGCTTCCCATGGACTAAATAAATATTCATTAGGCATATTTTTTAATTCAGGTAAATATTTTTTTGTATATGAGCCATCTTCGTCAAATTTTTTTCCCTGAGTGATTGGATTAAATATTCTAAAATATGGAGCGGCATCGGCACCTGAACCTGCAACCCATTGCCAACCTGCAGAATTATTCGCTATATCCGCATCTAATAGGCAATCCCAGAAATAATTCTCTCCTTTATGCCAATGAACTAGCATATTTTTTACAAGGAAAGAGGCTACTATCATTCTAACTCTATTATGCATATATCCTGTAGCATATAACTCTTTCATACCTGCATCTACTATAGGATAACCCGTCTCACCTTTTTTCCACTTATTTAAAAGATAGTTATCATTAACCCATGGAAAATTATTAAATTTAGCTTGCAAGTTTTCTACCGGAAGATTAGGAAAATGATATAATAAATAGTATGAAAATTCTCTCCAACAAATTTCACTTAAAAAATGCTGAGTATTTTTGTTTTGCTCTAATTTTTTTGTACTTATCCATATTCTTTTTGGGGAAATCTCTCCAAAATGTAAGTGAGGTGACAGAAAAGAAACATTATTCTTAGAAGGAAAGTTTCTTCCCTCTTTATAATCTTTAATACCATTACATAAAAAATTATTTACTTTTTTTAATGCTGCTTTTTCTCCTATTTCCCAAGAACTAGTTAGCTTTCTTTCCCATTCTAGATCAGATAAGAGTTTGAGACTATTTATGTCAGAACAAATATTATTAGAGTCGAAACTAATCTGAGAATTATCATATTCTCCAATTTTAATATCTTCTAAATTTAAGTATGCTTTCTTATAAAAAGGTGTGAATACTTTGTAAGGACTATCATCATCTTTCAGAATTTCCCATGGCTCTCTTACTAACGAACCATTAAAAGTCTTTACTTTAATTTTATTATCTAATAATTTTTTTTTTATATTAGTATCTCTTTCGATTGAGAGAGGTTCGTAGCAACGATTCCAAAAGACTCCTGTAATATTCTTTTTTTCAATCAAATCCATTAATATATCAGTAGCATTACCTTTAAAATAATTAAGATTATTCTCTAAACTTATATTTAAAGATTTTAAAGAATTATATAGCCATACTTTACTAGCTGAACCCATTGGACGATCATTACTAAATTCATCATCATTAATGTAAATAGGGAATACTTTAGCCTCTTTTGCTGCTTCTGATAAAGCAGGGTTATCTCTAATTCTTAAATCTTTACGAAACCAAACTATAATTATATTTTCAGACATAATTACTCCAAATACATTTACATTAACATTTAATCACCTATATTACGTTTTTGTACAGATATTAGATGGGTATATTTATGCTAAAATGGCTTGTTATTTTTATGGTATTTATTTTTAATAATAACTTTTCCTATGCTATTGATAAAAAAGTTGAAGCCGAGCTAATACCTCATTGTGGAATGACTAAAGGAGGAGTAGCTACAGCTACACCTGATGGCAAAATATATTATTGCCCTCAAAGAATAGCAAATATAGATTGGAACTTTCCAGGAGCAGTAGATTTCTTTATATTACATGAATATGGACATATTGTATTGCAGAGTGGTAATGAATTAGAAGTTGATTGTTGGACGGCATATGAATATTCTTTAATGAAAGATGAAAAATCTAAAAAATCAATAAAAGAGGCTCTAAAATTTATTAGAGGTTTTAAATTACCTGACCCTAAGTACGGAGGAACAGGAGAAGACAGAGCATTACTCATAGAAAACTGCATGAAACACGGCGCTGATTTCTATAAAAAAATTAACTTTTAGTAATTTTTTTCTTTATTTTGCCAGCTAATCTTCCTAGCTTTTTAGCTGGCTCAGGATCTCTAGCAAGTTCGCCTGCACCTTTAGCCATTTTTCTGGCGGTTTCTTTCGCTTTTGCTCTGACTCTTGGATCAGATGCTGCTCTGCGTATAGCAAACCTAATAATATTTCTTAACATTTTATAAACATGGATTAATTATAAAAATAAATCTATAAAAATTTGACAAAATTATTATGAAAAAATAGGTTTAAATAAATTAGGTGCCTTTAATAGGTGAAAAGGGAATGAGATATTTTAATTTAAATTACCTCAGCTGCCCCCGCAACTGTTATTGACGAGATAGTCCAAATTACCACTGTATATAAATAATATATGGGAAGGTTGGATGATTTAAGACTCAAGAAGCCAGGAGACCTGCCTAATTAAGTACTATCGACTATTGAGAGGGGATGTTCAATAGAGCTTTACTTAAAGTGATGGTGCAATTATAGCCATTGTTTTAAGATCAATTATATCTAAAAACAATAAATTACTAATTAACACAAAAATAATTTTTTTGTGAAATTTGAGGTTGGAAATTTTAATTGTTTAGAAAAAATAAATCTATTTTAGTATCACTAATATTTTTAAATTTATTCTCTCTTTTATCTAAATCTATAGCAAATGAAGTTAATATTATTGAACCTATAACTGTTACTGGAAGTTATTTTCCAAAAAAATTAAAAGAAACTGGATCTGCAGTTACAATAATAAATAATCAGGAAATAGAACAAAGTGGAATGAATTATGTTGCTCAAATTTTAAGTGCAACTGCAGGTTATCAAGATTATAAAAGTGGAGGCCCACAATCATTAACTAGAGTATTTTTAAGAGGTAATGAAACTGATCATACTTTAGTTTTAATTAATGGAATGAAAGCAGTTGATTTATCAACTGGAAGAGGTTCTGTTGACTTAGAGAGATTAAAATTGACCGGAGTAGATAGAATAGAAGTGCTTAGAGGTTCTCAAAGCGCTGTATACGGATCTGAAGCTATAGGAGGCGTAATTAATATTATCTTAAAAAGAGGAACTAAAGAACATAAAAAATTCTTGAATATGGAAGCATCAAATAGATTAGACAAAGATATTACCTCAGGTATATCTGGGAATGTAAAAGATTTATATTTTTCTTTAAATTATAATCACTCTGAAGGTCCTGGTATATCATCTGCAGAAAAGTCTTTGGGGTATGATGAAAATGATAGTTATAATATTGATAGTGCTAATTTAGTTGTTGATTATGATCTTAATTCTTCAACAGAAATTTCATTGATATCTAGAGTATTCACATCTGAAGTAGAAGAGGATGATGCTCCTCTTGGACCCTTTATTGATGCTGACAGACAAGCTAATTTATTAGATTGGCAATCAGCTTTATCTTTAAATAAACAATATGAACTCTTCTCTATGGAAGCTTTAGTTTCTACAGCGAAGGCTAGGAGATATCAGTTAAAGGAAGATAGAAAATTTAGATGGTATATAGCTGATCTAAGTAGTGCAAAATTAAAGTTTAATGTTCCTATAAATTCAAAAGAAAACCTTTTTTTTGGAATAGAGACTGAGCGTTCTCATATGGATACACAAGATCAATATAATGCTTATGATTTTAAAGTTTCTTCTTCTTCAAGTTTTTATTCTTATTCAAATAATACTATAAAAAATCTTTTTATAGATGGAAGCCTAAGAAGTAACCATCACGATTTATACGGTTTATCTTCAACCTATAGGATTGCAGCAAGTTATTTAATTCCTAATTCTAACTTTAGACTTCATTCAAGCTATGGGACTGGATATAGAGCTCCAACTTTAGACGAAATTTATGGTTCATATGGAAGCATTTCTATCAAGGAAGAAACGAGTAGAAGCAGGGATATTGGTTTAGAATACATTTCATCTTCAAAAAATATAAATGCCGATCTAACATTTTTTGCAACACAAATAGATAATCTTATAGGCTATGGTCCAGCACCTGGATATAAGTTTTCAAATCAAGGCAGTGCTAAAAATAGTGGCTTAGAATTATTTATAAAGTATATTCTTTCAGAAGAAATAAAAATAAATTCACATTATAATTTTTTAACAACTAATAATAATGGTCGTTCATTATCAAGAAGAAAAAAACACTCAGGAAAAACTTCTATAAATTATATTCCTCGTAATATTTCTGATTTGTCATTAAACTCATCTCTTGAATATCATTCAAATGCAAGAGATGGAGCATTTTCTGGAGGACATATTGCTGGATATGCTCTTATGCATAGTAATATAAATTATAATTTAAATAAAAATAGTACGATTCAATTTAAAATTGAAAATATATTAGATCAGAATTACTCTGAAGCAGATACTGCAGGCTCATATGGACGAACTGTAAGTTTAGGAATAAAATTAAGTTTCTAAATTCATAAAAAATAAATATGCTTTAATTATTAAATTTTATAAGTTGAAGCATATTTATTATATAAATTAATAGCTTTCTTACAAACTGCTCCTATTTCAAAATCAACTTTGTCAATTTTTCTAACAGGTAAAACTTTTCCAAAGTTTCCAGTGCTAAATACTTCATCAGCGGATAATAGATCATCAACACTAATACGGGTTTCTAAAACATCTATTCCTTCTTCTTTTAACAAGGAAATGACTCTTTGTTTTGTAATTCCGTTAAGAAAAGTTTTATTCCACTCTGGTGTTATAACTCTCTCAGATTTAACAATAAATAGATTAGCACTTCCAAACTCAACTATGTTCTCTTCACCATCTCGCATAACTACATTATCGAAACCATTTGACTTAGCTTCAGATAATGCAAGTGATGTATTAGCATATAAACATGAGGCTTTTGCTAATGTAGGAGCAGTCAAAGGATGAGGCCGTCTATAGGAGCTCAGCATTGCTGTAAAACCACTAAGATCTGGCATAGGCGCTCTAAAAATAGTAATTACCAGTTTACTAGATTTAGCTTCTGGAATTAAGAATCCTTCGTCACAGAAAATACTTGGTCTTATATATAACTCAGCACCATTTTCAAAATAAGTTACACCTTCTTTACATAAGTTAATTAATTTTTCCTTACTAATAGGTAAACTCAAACCAAATATTTTAGAAGAGTTTATCAACCTTTCACAATGTTTATGTAAATCCGGAATTGAATTTTTATATGCTCTTGCTCCATCAAAAATAGTACTACCATGCATATAAGATTGACTCATGGAAGACATTATGGGTTTTAATCCGTCATTCCACTTCCCATTAAACCATACTATAGAATTTTTACCTTCAGTATTCAATTGTCTTATTAGAAAATATTCAAAGAGACAGTGTTTAATTTATCAACATGAGCTTCAACTTTGTCGCCACTCTTAGGCCAGCAAGTTGTACTAATGGAGCCAGTTAAAACAATATCTCCTGCATATAACTTTCTACCTCTTTTAATTAAATTATTAACTAGATATAAAACAGAATTAAGAGGATGTTGCAAAACATTTTTTCCTTTACCTCTTCCAAAAATATTATTTGAAACTATGAGTTCTCCTTCTAATTCATCTAAAGTCATTAAATCAATCTCTACAGACTCTCCAATTACACATCCATGATTCATTGAATTTTGAGCTATAAGCTTTTCAAAAGTTATATTAGCACCAGAATTTCTATCATCGACAATTTCGAGAGCAATCATAACTTCTTTTAAATACGGTATTATTTCTTCTTTGCTATTAAAACCATTTATTTCTGAAGGAATATCTTTATGTATTTTTAGTGCAATTTCAGCCTCTGCTCCCAAGTGACAATAATTTTCTAATTTAAGCGATACATTATTTTTAAAAATCAAAGAATTTAATATAGCTCCTTCTACAGGGTTATCTACGCCAACTAGTTTCTGCATTTCAGGATTAGTTAAGGCAACTTTCCAACCCCCAATTTCTCCAAAACCATTTTTTTTCTTTAAATTAATAAATGAATCTTGAATTAAATATGCTTCATCAACATTTTTAATCTCAATCCTATTATCAAATTCATAAGACAATAGATTCTTACAATTATTATATAAAATATTTATTTTATCTTGAACATTCATTTGAAAAACTGTTTCTAATTATTTAAAAGTGAAATACCGTTTATTCTTTAATTATTACTCATAAAAGTATAGCATATTTCTTAATAAGCTATATAAACTTTTATTATAATGGAGAGTTAATGTCAGAAGATTTATATGGAGAAGGAGATGATAACTCCGGAACAGTATTTAGAGATACTATTATGCTGGCATTAGCAGGATTCGTATCACTTGTTGTGCTATTATTGCCATTCATTAATCCTCCAGCTGAAACAGAGTCAACTAAATCAGATCCACCCGGAAATGTTATTATTGAAGTCTTTTGGCCTGAAGATAGAGATGTAGATGTGGATTTATGGGTAAAAGCGCCTGATGATATTCCGGTAGGGTATTCCAATAGAGGAGGATTGTTTTTTAATTTACTCAGAGATGATTTAGGCGTGTACAAAGACCCCACTCCAATTAATTACGAAGTTGCTTATAGTCGAGGTATTAATCCTGGAGAGCATATTGTAAATCTTCACCTTTATAGAGAAGATCTCTCAGCATTTGACCCTTTTGAAGCTAAAGTAGTAGTAACTTTAGTAAACCCTAACACAAAGATTCGACAACAACTTCTTGAATCAACAGTTTTATTAGATGAAATAGGAAAAGAGTTAACAATTTTTAGATTTAAATTAGATGAAGAAGGTAATTTGAATAAGGAAAGTATTAATAATAAATTTGTTCAATTAAGATCTGGTTCAAAATAATTAACATTCAATGAAAACATTTAAATATAAAATACTAAAAGTTAAATTAGAAGATATGCCTGAGGAACTCTTATCACACTTTCCTCTATTAGATATGGGAAGAGAAGGCTGGGAACTTATAGATGTAATAAAAGTTGATATTGATGATGATTATTCTTATTACCATTATTTTAAGAAAGAAGTTTTAAAATAAATTTATTTTATATTTTTAAATGATAGTATGTAATTATGTCGTCATTTAAAACAATAATAATATTATTACTTTTTATTTTTCTAAATATTAATTTAGTATTTAGTCAATCTATAGAACTAAGAGAATCATTAAAAAACTCAAAGACCTTCTATAAAGAAGGGAAATTAAATGAAGCTATAGATCCAGCTCTAATTGCTATTAAATTCTCAAAAAAAGATTTTGGCAAAGAACATTACTATACCGCTACATTAATAGAAAATTTAGGAATTATACAATATGAATTACTATTATATGAAGATGCTAAGAAATCTTTTATGGAAGCTCTCAATATAAGAAAAATTACTCTTAATCAAGATCATACAGATATAGCTGAATCATTAAATTATATTGCTTTAACAAATAGAAAATTACTTCAATATGATGAAGCTATCAATTATCATAATGAAGCTTTATTAGTTATGTCGAGATCTATAACTAAATCTAATCCGCACGCTATGAATGAAAAAAATAGAAAGGGCGCAATATTTAAAGCAAGTGCATTACATACAAAAGCATTAATAGAAATAAAAAATAAAAATATAAGCGACGCTTTAGGATTGCTAAAAACTTCTTCTAAAATCTTTTATAACACACTGGGTAAGGATAAAAGCCAACTTATAGAAAGTTATGAAGAATTAATTAAGTTAGCATTAGATATCAATGATTTAGATTTAGCTAATAAAACTAAAAAGAAACTTAAAAACTTAGATAAGGGGATTTGAATATTAAAGAAAATACTATCGATATTTATATAGATTTTAAAAGTCCTTATGCGTATTTAGCAGTTGAGCCAAGTATTATTTTTTCTAAAGAAAATAAATTAAATATAAATTGGTTGCCATATGTATTAGAAATTCCTGATTTCTTAGGTAGCGCCAAAGTAGATGATAATGGAAGTATTCTAGAAAGTAATAGAAATGATCATCAGTGGAGAAGAGTCAAGTACTCATATATGGACTGCAGACGTTATGCTAATACAAAAAATATTACTGTTCGAGGCCCTCAAAAAATATGGAATACAGAATTAATATCAATTGCTTTATTATGGACAAAAA
>JAQWLZ010000058.1 GCA_029247025.1 Alphaproteobacteria bacterium
TTCTGCGCAAGCTATTCCTGCGGCTCCAGCACCATTTATAACCATAGTAAAATTATCTATTTTTCTATTAGTAATATCTAAAGCATTAATTAAACCTGCTGCAGCTATAATAGCTGTACCATGTTGATCATCATGAAATACTGGAATATCTAAAAGCTCAGATAATTTTTCTTCAATAATAAAACATTCAGGCGCTTTTATATCTTCTAAATTTATACCACCCCAAGTTTTACCTAGAATCTTTACACTATTAATAAATTCATCGGCATCTTCTGTATTCACTTCTAGATCTATGCCATCTATATCTGCAAATTTTTTAAACAATACAGCCTTTCCTTCCATCACAGGCTTTGAAGCTAATGCTCCTATATTACCTAAACCTAAAACAGCAGTTCCATTAGATATGACAGCAACCATATTTCCTTTTGAGGTATAGTCATAAGCAGTTGATGGGTTTTTTTCAATTTCGAGACATGGTATTGCAACTCCTGGAGAATAAGCCAAAGATAAGTCTCGTGCAGTTGCTAAAGGCTTAGTAGGAGATACTTCTAATTTACCCGGTTTACCTTTACTATGAAAATTTAGGGCATCTTTCGGATGTATTGACTTAGGCATATGTATTTTATCCAGATATTTTTGATAAGAACAGATTACATTTATTAGTAAATAAGGTCTATCTATTTAATACAGAATTATAATTAAATATATAAGGTATTATATAGAATATATTTACCATGAGATAATTTATACGATATGGTATAGTAACATTCTAACATCAAAAATTTTAAGTTGAGTAGTATTATGCCTAGCAATAACAATTTAGAACAACAATCTTTACCTCTATTGTCAAAAGCTACTGGTGAAGCAATATTAAAAACTACTCCTATGTTCCAACAATTTTTGAAAGTTAAGGCTGAAAATGAGGACTGCTTACTCTTTTTCAGGATGGGAGATTTTTATGAATTATTTTTTGAAGATGCTGTTATTGCTGCTAAGGAATTAGATATTGCCTTAACAAGTAGAGGGCAATATGATGGTAAACCTGTCCCAATGTGCGGCGTTCCTTATCACTCTTATATGCCATATTTAGAAAAGTTAACAAAAAAGAATTATAAAATTGCTGTATGCGAGCAAGTAGAGAGCCCTAAAGACGCAAAGATAAGAGGAGGTTATAAAGCAATAGTTCAAAGAGAAGTTGTAAGAATTGTTACACCAGGCACTTTAACTGAAGAAGTATTATTAGAAGCAGATGAGAATAACTTTTTACTTTGTATATCCTATTCAAAAAATTATATAGGTTTATCATGGATAGATATTTCGACAGGTGAACTTTACACAGAATTATGTTCTAAAAATAATTTTTTAACATCTATTTCTAGAGTTAGACCCAAAGAAATTTTAGCCATAGACAATCAACTGTTAGAAGAAAACAATTATATAGAATTACTAAAGACTACATTTGATTGCATAATTACTCCTGTTGCTCAAAATATTACCCATAGTAAAAAAGCAGAAAAATTAATATGCCTAAATTATGGAGTTAAATCTCTAGACTCATTTGGAAACTTTACAGAAAATGAGATTCTGTCTTGTTGGTCTTTGTTAGACTATGTTTCTCTTACACAAAAAGGAAATATTCCCCCTATAAGATTTCCTAAATCTATAAAAAATGAATCAACAATGCAGATTGATAACTCTACAAGAAAAAGTTTAGAAATTAACCAGACATTATCAGGCAATAAAAAAGGCAGCTTAATTGATTCAGTAGATTTTACTCTGACTGCTGTAGGAGCGAGGCAATTAGATAGAGATATATCAGCACCTTTAACTAATTTAAAAGAGATAGATGAACGTTTAGATTTAATTGAGTTTTTTGTTGAGTCACAGTCTATTAGAAATAGTATAAGAAAAATATTAAAATCCTCTGCTGATATTGATAGAGCGAAAGCAAGAATAATATTGTCGCGAGGAGGGCCTAGAGATCTTCAATCTATAAAATTATGAATTGAGGCAGCCTATAATCTTGCAGATATTTTAGAGAATATAAAACTAAAAAAGATTCCTAAATTACTAACAGAAATAATTGGTGATTTAAAAAAATGTTTGCCTCTCTTAAAATCTATTGAAAACATTTTATCAGACAATCTACCACTGTTTGCAAAAGATGGAGGGTTTGTGAAAAAGGGTTACTCTAAAGAACTGGATAAGGTTACTTCTTTTAGAGATGAGAGTAGACAACATATTATTGAAATGGAATCCGAAGAGAGAATAAAAACGGGATTAAGCACTTTAAAAATTAAATACAATAACGTACTTGGACATTTTTTTGAAATTACTCAATTACAAAAAAAGAAGTTTCTTCAGATGGAAGGTGTAGAAAGGTTCATTCCAAGACAATCTTTAAAAGGGGTTTCTCGTTTTATAACTGATGAACTTTCAAAGTTGTCAGAAGAAATAAGTAATTCAGCAGAAAAAGCTATAGATATTGAATTAAAAATATTTGAAGATATTAGAGTTGCCATTAAGGACCAGCACAATGATCTGGCTAGCATATCATATGGTATTTCAAGATTAGATGTAGCGTCATCTTTAGCAGAAATAGCAACATTATATAACTTTGTAAGGCCATCAATTTTGGAAGACCAAAGCTTAGAAATTATAGAGGGGCGTCATCCTTCTGTAGAATTATCTATGCATAAATCTGGTGAAGATAGTTTCTATAGTAATAATTGTAATTTAAATAATGAAGACAAAATATGGTTAATTACAGGACCAAATATGGCAGGAAAGTCTACTTTTCTGAGACAAAATGCACTTATTACTATTCTTGCTCAGGCTGGTTCTTTTGTCCCTGCTAAAAAGGCTTCAATAGGTATAGTTGACTCATTATTTAGTCGTGTTGGTTCTTCAGATGATCTTGCCAGTGGAAGATCAACTTTTATGGTTGAAATGTTAGAAACGGCTTCAATATTAAATCAAGCTGGAAAAAAGTCTTTGGTAATTATGGATGAAGTAGGAAGAGGAACTTCTACTTATGATGGATTATCTTTAGCATGGGCTATTTTAGAACATTTACATAATGATTGTAATTCTAGAACACTCTTTGCAACGCATTACCATGAATTAACTAAATTATCAGACTCTCTAAAATCTTTATCGTGCCATACCATGAAGGTCAAGGAGTGGAAAAATAAAGTTATTTTTCTCTATACTGTAGAAAAAGGAATAGCTAAAGGTTCATATGGAATCCACGTTGCTTCTTTAGCAGGAATTCCAAATCCTGTATTAGAAAGAGCTAAAAATATATTAGGTGATTATGAAAGTTTAGATAAAACTTCAGGGTTAAAGAAAGTCGAAAAAAAACAATTATCTCAAGATACAAAAAACAATGATACTAAAAATATTTTAAATACTATTATTTCTGATATAACTGCTACAGACATAGATAGTCTATCTCCTAGAGAAGCACTGGAAAAACTTTATACTTATGATAAAAGTATAAAAAAATTAGATAAATAAAAAATTAGGAAAATATGTGAATAATAAATATCATTTTAATCGAAGAAATTTGATAGAAAAGATAGAAAGCGCTTTATCTAAAAAAGATTCTGGTAAGTCTCTTAAACAGAATTTATTACCAATATTAAAAAATTTTATTGATGATAATAATGCAAATATAAAAGAACTTTTTATGAAAGAAAAAAATGGTTTTTATTCTGGAGAATTAAGATCAAAAGCTATTGATGCCGTAATATTAAGTACTTATGATGTTATAAACACTCATGCATTTCCTATTGCAAATCCTACTAAGGCCGACAAATTATCGGTTATTGCTGTTGGTGGTTACGGCCGAGGTAATTTAGCTCCTGGGTCTGATATAGATATATTAATTTTAACTCCTTATAAAATTACACCAAGGATAGAGCAAGTTGTTGAATCACTTTTATATATATTATGGGATTTAAAACTAAAAGTAGGCTATGCCATTAGAAGCTTAGAAGATAATATATCTAAGGCGAAATCGGATAATACAATATGCACTGCTTTACTAGATGCTAGATTAATATCAGGAGATCAAGATTTATGGATTAATTTTAACTCAGCATTTAAATTAGAAATTTTAAGTAAATTTAAAGAAAAATATTTTTATGAAAAAATAAAAGAAAGAGATATAAGACATAAAAAAATGGGTGATTCTAGATATCTCTTAGAGCCAAATATTAAAGAAAATAAAGGAGGTTTAAGAGATTTAAATACAATTAGATGGATTATTTCATTCTTATATCAAAGCAATAATTCAAAAGATTATTTATCGCTTGGAATAATGACGAATAAAGAGGCGTCTTTTTACAATAAGGCAGAAAAATATTTTATGACTTTAAGATCAATGATGCATTATTATAGCAAAAATAATTCTGACAGACTCACTTTTGATTTACAATTAAGCATTGCTGATAAAATGGGCTATAAATCACATTCAGGATCTACTCCAATAGAACGTTTAATGAAGCATTATTATTTATTTGCTAAAGAGGTTGGCTACCTCACAAAGAGTGTACTTGAGAATATTGAAACCAATAACTTCAAGACAGACAAATCATTTTTAAAGAAGCTAGTGTTTAATATAAAAAAAAATAAAAATGGAGTTTTCGAGTTTTATGGCAATAGTATTCATCTTGCAAAAACTGAAAAAAATATTGAGCCATTAGATATATTTAGAGCATATGATTTTTCAGCAAAGTATGACTTAAATTTAAGTAATGACCTTATTAATATCATTAAATCAAATATTAGAAAAGTCGATACATTAAGGACTAGTAAAAAAGCAAATGCTTTTTTCCTAAATGTATTAACAAATATAAACAATTCTGAAAAAGTTTTAAGAAGTATGAGTGAGATAGGAGCGCTCGGAAGGTTTATTCCTGACTTTCAAAGAGTCGTAGCTAGAGTGCAGCATGATATGTATCATACATATACGGTCGACGAGCATACTATAAATGCTATAGGTATTTTACGAAAAATAGATAATGGTGAACTTAAAGATAAATTTGACTTAGCCACAGAAGTTATAAAAAAAATTGTATCCAAAAACGTTTTGTATGTTGCATTATTTTTACATGATATTGCAAAAGGAAGAGGGGGGGACCATTCTGTTTTAGGAGGAGAAGTTGCAAAAAATCTATGCCCTAGATTTGGTTTAAATGCTGATGAAACAGAAACTGTCGTGTGGCTTGTTGAAAATCATCTTTTAATGTCTCACGTAGCTTTTAAAAGAGATCTTCAAGACCCAAACACTATTATTGATTTAAAAAAGAGAATTCAATCTGCAGAATTATTGAGATTACTTTATGTTTTAACTGTTGCTGATATCACAGCAGTAGGTCCTGAAATTTGGAATAGTTGGAAGGATAATTTATTAAAAATTGTATATAATGAAACACTAATGGAGATTAATGGAGGAGGTAATGTTAAGTCGCGAACCGTTTTAGAAGACAAGGCAAAAAATAAATTAAGAAATTCATTATCTGAATGGTCTAACCAAGAATTTGAAAACCACATTAAGAGGTTTTTTCCATATTATTGGACTAATATCAATTTTGAAGTGCATAAACATCATGCAAAATTAATTAGAGAGGCTGATTCTAAAGGTTTAAAAATTAAAATTGATATAGAAAATTTAGACGATCAGGGAGTAACAGAAATATCGATTTATACTCAAGATCATTTGGGGCTTTTTGCTAGAACTTGTGCCGGACTTGCTTTGGCGGGAACCTCTGTTCAAGATGCAAGAATAGTAACCACTAAAGATGGAATGACAGTAAATACATTCTTAATTAGATCAGCGACTACTTTCTCTTTAACAGAAGATAAAAACAGATTAAGTGCTTTAGTTGATACAATTAGAAAAACAATATCAGAAGAGAGAGATCCTAAAGTATTAATTAAAGAATTTAAAAATATACAGATTCCTTCTAGAAAGGATTCATTTATAATAGAACCGCGCGTTTTAATAGATAATTTATCATCAAGAACCCATACTCTTATAGAGATTAATTCTAAAGATAAAATAGGGTTATTGCATACTCTTGCGAGCGAACTATTTTTAATGGGCTTACATATTTCTACAGCAAGAATTAGTACATATGGAGTTAGAGTGGTTGATGTATTTTATATAAAAAATATGACAGGAGGAAAAATAACCGAAAAAGATAAAACTGATGTTATTAAATCTAGGTTAATGAAAGCTATACATGAACATAAAGATGCTAATAGTAAAATTTTAGAAAAAATATAATGACTAATTTGTATAAAGCATCAAGCATTTATAAATCTAGTGCAGTAGTAGGTTTCTGGACATTATGTAGCAGGATAATGGGTTTTATAAGGGATATTTTATTTGCTGCTATATTAGGTTCAGGACCAATTGCAGATGCCTTTATATTAGCTTTTAGGATACCAAATTTATTTAGAAAATTTTTTGCTGAAGGAGCTTTTTCTGCAGCATTCATTCCTTTATTAACAGAAAAAAATGAAAAATATGGATTACAATCGGGTGTTGCGTTTACTTCAAATATAGCTTCTCTTTTATTATTTATAATAATCCCATTAACAATTTTATCAGAATTTTTTATGCCGAGTATAGTAAATTTTATAGCACCTGGTTTTGTTCATGATGTTGAAAGGCTAGAGTTAGCTGTACCATATGCAAGTATTGTTTTTCCTTACTTGGTTTTTATAATTTTTACTGCTCTTTTTGCTTCAGCATTAAATACTTCTGGTAGGTTTTGGTCCGGAGCTGCAGCTCCAGTAATACTGAATGTATTTTTAATTATAGCATTAATAATGTCGATATATTTGGAGAAAGATGCTGGAATAATCATGTGTTGGTCAGTTCTGTTAGCGGGGATAGCTCAAATGCTTCTTCTAGCTTGGGCGAATTTTAAAAATGGATTATCTTTTAGCATTTTTTTTCCCAAAATTGATGAAGATTTAAAAATATTTTT
Source organism: Alphaproteobacteria bacterium (assembly GCA_029247025.1). Taxonomy (GTDB): domain Bacteria; phylum Pseudomonadota; class Alphaproteobacteria; order TMED109; family TMED109; genus TMED109. The sequence goes on from JAQWLZ010000058.1 coordinate 7,005, forward strand.
TAAGAAATTTATACCTGGTGCTATAGGGTCAGGAGTTACACAGATAAACTTATTGGTAGCTTCTATATTTGCTAGCCAGATTCCTGGAGCAATATCTTGGTTATATTATTCAGATAGAGTTGCACAATTACCCCTAGGAATTATAGGAATTGCTATAGGGACTGCTCTTTTACCTAATTTAGCAAAAAGAATAAGTTTGGGAGAGAATAAAGAACAAAACTTAATACAAGAAAAAGCTATACTTCTATCTTTATTTTTTGCATTACCTTCTGCCTTTGCTCTTTATTATTTATCAGAATTAGTTATAACCTCACTTTTTGGTTATGGAGTTTTTATTCAATCTGATGTTATAGCCACAGCGAAAGCTTTAAAAATATATGCTATAGCTATACCTGCGTTTATGATAATAAAAGTAGTTTCACCTAATTTTTTTGCAAGAAAAGATACTAAGACCCCTGTTTTAGTGGGAACACTTTGTGCTTTTATAAATATCATTCTTACCTGGTATTTAATGAATAAATATGGATTTATAGGTATTGCAATTTCCTTATCTATTGCCGGATACTTAAATGCAATTTTATTATTTACTATTATGATAACTAGAAATTTGTATAACTGTACAAAAATATTTTTAGTTATTTGTTTAAAAATTTTATTATCAACTATCTTTATGTTATTTATATTATTTATTTTGGATAAAATATTTTTTAATAATATTGGAATATCATTTAAATTTGCAGAGGTGTTTAAATTAATTTTATTTATTTTCTCTGGTTTAATATCATATTTTTTATTTAATTATTTATTAGGAGTTAAAAAATATTTTAGTTCTAATAGTATTGGTTTATAGTCATATAAACATTAAAATATAGAGGTCTAATATGGGAAGAGTTTTTTCTGGAGTCCAGCCAACAGGTAATTTGCATTTAGGCAATTATTTAGGAGCTATCAAAAATTTTGTATCATTACAAAATGACCATGAGTGTATTTACTGTGTGGTTGATATGCACGCAATTACCGTAAAGCAAGATCCCAAAATTTTAAAAAATAATATTTTAGAAGTTGCAGCTGCATTTGTAGCTTCAGGAATAAACCCAGATAAATCAGTAATTTTTGTTCAGTCCCAGGTTTCTGCTCATGCTGAACTAGCATGGATCTTTAATTGTGTCGCACGCCTAGGTTGGTTAAATAGAATGACTCAGTTTAAAGAAAAAGCTGGTAAAAATAGAGAAAACGCTTCTGCGGGGCTTTATACATATCCAGTATTAATGGCTGCCGATATATTAGCATATCATGCAACGCATGTTCCGGTAGGAGATGACCAAAGGCAACACTTAGAATTAGCAAGAGATATTGCACAAAAATTTAACAATGATTTTCAAGTAGAATATTTTCCTGTTACGGAGCCAGTAATTATGGGAAATGCGACTAGAGTCATGAGTTTGAGAGATGGAAAGAATAAAATGTCTAAATCAGATATGTCTGATTATTCAAGATTAAATCTTACAGATAGTGCAGATGATATTTCTAATAAAATAAGGAAAGCTAAAACTGATCCTTTGCCCCTTCCTGATTTATCTTGTCTTGATAATGAAGATAGATTTAATGAGGATATTATTATTAATAGACCAGAAGCAGTAAATTTATTAAATATTTATTCAGCCCTCTCAAATGAAAATACAAAAACGGTAGTTTCAAAATTTTCAGAAAAACAGTTTTCATTTTTTAAAAATGAACTTAATCAGCTTTCTGTTGAAACACTAAGTCCAATAACTAGAGAGATGCGTAAATTATTAGACGATAGATCTTTTTTAGAAGAAATTTTAAATAAAGGAAGAGATAAAGCCAATAGCATTGCAGAACCTATTTTAAAAGAGGCAAAAGAAATAGTAGGATTTTATTAATTTATGGAAATTTACCTTCCGATAGCAGGGCTTCCTATTAATTTTTTTATATTAATGTCTTTAGGCCTAGTCGTTGGTTTCCTATCTGGCATGTTCGGAGTTGGCGGAGGCTTTTTAATGACTCCCATGCTAATGCTGTTAGGAATTCCACCAGCAGTAGCAGTAGCATCTGAAGCAAATCATATTTTAGCCGCCTCTTTCTCAGGCTTTTTAGCTCATATGAGAAGATTAAATGTAGATTTTTTAATGGGGTTTATTTTACTTATTGGTGGAATAGTAGGAAGTATACTTGGTGTATTCTTGTTAAAATATTTGTTAATTATTGGACAAGAAAAAATATTTATATCCTTATCTTATATTATTATTCTTACTTTTGTAGGAGTATGGATGTTATGGGAAAGTCTGAATACTTTAAAAAAAATTAATAAAGGAAAAATAAATAAATTACACGAACATATATGGCTTCACGGACTACCATTCAAAATAAAATTCAGAAAATCTCATTTATATATAAGTATAATTCCTCCAATATTTATAGGGTTTGTAGTAGGAGTTTTATCTTCAATTATGGGAGTTGGGGGTGGCTTTATCCTAGTTCCTGCTATGATATATATACTTGGTATGCCCACTCAAGTAGTAATTGGAACATCTTTACTTCAAATAGTATTTGTAACTTCTGTATCTACAATAATGCATTCATACATTAATCAAACAGTAGATGTAGTATTGTCGTCATTACTATTAATTGGTGCAGTTATAGGTGCTCAAATTGGGACAAGAGTAATGATTAAGCTTAAAGGAGAGCAAATAAGATTTTTATTAGCTATTATTATTATTATAGTAGCAGTTGTTCTAATAGGAGAAATTTTAGTTACACCAAAAGAAGCTTTTATAATAGAGAGCATAAAGGAGAATATATGAAGTCCTTTATTGTTATTTTTTTATTTTTTATTCAAATATATCAGCCTTGCGCAAGAGAGCCACTACTTACAGATATTGTAGATAAAGACATTAGTATCACGGCTTCTTTTGATGGAGCAAAAATAATAATTTATGGCACAGTTGATCCAAAATTATATAAAGATTCAATTATAATTATTAATGTTTTGGGTCCCTCTAGTCACTTAAAAATTAGAAAGAAAGAAAAGTATGCGGGTATATGGTTAGTAGGAAAAAATGAAATGATATTTACTAATGCCCCAGGATATTTCGCAAGTTCTAGTAATTTAGATAATTTAAAAAGCATAGATAAGAGTATTTTAAAAGAGCTAAATATAGGCTGGAATAATTTAATTATTAGCACAAATAATTTTAAAAATGATGAGGAGGTAGAGCCTTATAAAAAAATATTAAAAAGCTATTACCAAAATAGAGGCCTGTATCAAATTGCGAGCAATATAGATATTTTGGGAGAATCTTTATTTAGAGCGGAATTTGTGCTGCCTGCTATTACGCCTACGGGTACATATAATGTAAAATCTTTTTTATTAAACCATAATGGAAAATTAATTTCTTCTTGGGCTAATAGTGTTAAAGTGTCAAAAGAAGGTCTTGCAGAAGGTTTATCGGACTATTCTATCGAGCATCCTTTATTATATGGATTATTAGCAGCCTTAGGAGCTATAATCGCCGGATATATAGGCAGCGAAGTATTTAGAAGAATATGAAAGGTAATATTTATTAATGCATATTCCAGGAGAAGTAAAATATTTAGTTTGTGTTGATTCATCCGATGAATGTAAAGCAGCTTTAAGGTTTGCTTGTATGAGGGCAAAAAACTCTAAGGGTGAAGTAGCTATATTATATGTTATAGAGCCGAATGATATGCAACATTTTGCTGGAGTAGAAAAAGTTATGGAAAGAGAGGCAGAAGAAGAGGCTAATAGAGTATTAGCTGATTTAAAAAAGGAAACATTTAATGAATTTTCTATAGAAATTGAAACTATAATATCGTATGGAGCTAAATATAATAAAATAGTAGATTTGATTAATGAAGATAAAACGATTAGTATTCTTGTGCTAGGAGCTGCGCCAGAAGGAAAAGGCACAAATGATCTTATTAATAAATTTTCTACAGGACTAACAAGTAGTATACATATACCTTTAACTATTGTGCCAGGAAATTTAAGTAAAGATGAAATAGAAAAGATAACATAGAAAAGAGGAAAAAATGTTTATACAAACAGAACTGACACCAAACCCTAAAACTGTTAAATTTATTCCAGGGAAAGAAGTTTCTCCAGCAAAGAGTATTAATTTTTCAAGTGTAAATGACGCTGCTAATTCACCACTAGCAAAAAGGTTATTTTTAATTGACGGAGTTGACAGTATTTTCTTAGGTTCTGATTTTATTTCCATAACAAAATCAGAAAGCATTGATTGGCAAGAATTGAAACCTTTAATCCTTAGCCAAGTAATGCAACATTATATGACAGGTGATCCAATTATTGAAGAAGTTAAGGAAGACCTTCCAATAGAATTAAGTGAAGATGATAAAGAAATTGCAACTCAAATAGAAGACTTACTAGAAACAAGAGTAAGGCCTTCAGTTGCAAGTCATGGAGGGGATATAGTTTTTCATAATTATTCAGAAGGAATTGTTGAACTTGAAATGAGAGGGGCATGTTCTGGCTGTCCGTCGTCTATGGCAACTCTTAAGATGGGTGTAGAGAATATGTTAAAACATTACATACCAGAGATTATAGAGGTTAGAGAAGTTTAGTAATTTAATTACTTTTTAACCCAATATAGTGACCCGTGCCAAAGTAATCTGTTATTAGCATTTTTAGAAACACAGTTTATTCTTGCTTTTGAGCCTGAGAAAAATTTGGTTCTTACTTCAACCCTATTTTTATTTATTATTATTACATCAGCTTTATTTTTATTATTAGTATAACATTGAGGAATGTGTTTTTCATCTGTCAGTGTAAAACCATAAAGAGGAGGGTTATCTATAATAGTATTTTCTTGAGGAAGGATATCAGTAATTTCTAAAGGTAAAGCATCCAAAACCGTTTCTAATCTTTCAGTGTCTGAAAATTTACCAGATACATTAAACCTTGAAAGCTTATATTTTTCCATATTTTTACTTATGGGACCTGAATTATCTGTAAAAGCTATTTTAATATTATTATTATCCAGTATTTCGATTACTTTTTTGGACCAGATACCCTCTTTGTATATATAGCTTACGGGGTCAATATTTAATTTATTTTTATATAGATTTATATCATTAATTATATTTCTAGATGAACTCCTAATTCCAATTTCTATACCATTATTTTTTAATTTATTTATATCATCCCATGACATGTAAGTTTTATCTCTATTAATTAAGTAAGGGTCTATAAATAATGTAAATGCTAACGAAGCTTTAGAAAATATAGGCCATATAGAGTCTATAATTTGTTTGTTATTACTTGAAATAACTATAGCTACTGAGTAATCGGGCAAAGATTCTGAATTATTTATTAAATTTACAATATTATTTGTAGAAAAAATGAAGTATTTTTTTTTAGTCAATATATATATATGATCATTTATAGTTTTAATATTAAAATCTTTATTATTAAAACTTTCATAAGATATAACGACAATATTTGCTAAAGTTACTTTTGAATATAAATTACTAATAAAAAAGAAAGTAAAAAAAAAAGTAATCTTAAAAATTAAACTAATCATAATTATTTTTTTTATTTATTACGCCCATTTTGCATTCTTCTTTCGATATTAAAGGCCAATTTTTACTGTTATGAAGCTGATAATGCCACCATTCATTCTCATAATAATCCCATCCAGCGGCCGTCATAATTCCTAATAGAGTTAGCCTGTTTTTTTGTGCTATTTTACTTATATTTATATATCCATGATAAGACTCTTTGTATAGGTAATCGAATTTTGTTCCCATATCCAATTCTTTATTATTTTTTACTAAGGTTAAGTCAATAGCAATGCCCCTAGAGTGGGGAGACCCAATATTTGGGGGCGTTATAAAGTTTTTATCTGGACAAAAATCCCACAAAATATTTTGCGCTTTAACTGGTCTATAAGCATCAAAAATTTTAAATTTATATCCTATGTTTTGAGCTATAGAAATAGCTGCTTCTAGTTTAGGTAAAGCGTCTCTATGAATGAAGCACTTATTTTGTAAATATATCCTTTTTCCCGTAAAGTTACCTTTTTTTGCATATGCTAAATCTATGTATACGTTATACCGTTTTTCTGTTATTTCGATTAAATTCATATTTTGCCTTTAAAAAAAGATTAAAAAGATTAAAAAGATTATAGTAAATAATATATAGACCTTAGTTTGTTTAGTAAATAAATGAGGAAGTATAGTTGAAATTTATAGCTCTTGATCTCTCTTTAAGCCATTTAATAATGATTTATGGAGATATTAGTAACTTATACTATCAAAAATGTATTCCGTTATCTAAAGACCGTGCTGGAATATTATTTACCAATTTAGAGAAAATGATTAGTGAATTAAAAATAGATCTAGACTCTATTGATATGCTTTTTTCCACAGTAGGACCGGGTAATTTTAATGGAATAAGAATAGCTTTATCTCTAATTAAAGGTTTAGCAATTTCTAAAAATATTAAGATAGCAGGCTTATCATCTTTAGAATTAATTAGCAGAAGTTTTGTAAACAAGAATCATCAAAATATTTGTACTATTATAAAAGCTTCTCCTGATTTTTATTATTTGGAAATTTTTGATAATATTTATAGTTCCGTTGAAGAAGCCAAACTTATAAATATAAATGAAAAAATTAAATTTCCTTTTTTAGACAGTGAAATGATTATTGTAGGAAATGATGCTGAAAATATAGCAAAAGTTATAAAATATAGGGGAAACTCTTTAAACTTAACTAGTTCAAGTCCAGAAGGCCTATTTTTATTAGTTAAAGATAAAATAACAAAAAAAAATTATATAGAAGCAAACCCTAACTATCTTCGAGAAGTTAATGCAGTTAAACCTTCTTTGTGGAAGAGGAAACCGATAGTAAATTAATGAAATACAGAATAATTTTTTTAAAAGAGGAAAATAAAGACATTTTGAAAAAATTGTTAGAGATTCATTATAATGCTTTTAAAAAATGTGGTTTTAGACCTTGGAGTTATAGAGATATTTTAGATCTTTTTAACAATGGTTTTTATATTTTTTATTATATATCAAATAATAAAATTCTTGGCTTTACTATAGTAAACTTTTCCTCAGATTCTAATGAAATAATAACTATTGCAGTAGATAATATTCATCAAAATAAAAATATAGGTAAAGCTCTCTTAATGCATGTTGTTAACCTCCCTAAATTATCTGGAGATTTATACTTGGAAGTATCTGTAAATAATTATCAAGCATTAAATTTTTATCATAAATTTGGTTTTAATAATGTTTCTGAGAGAAAAAAATATTATTTAATTTGTAGCGGAAAAAATAAAGGAGAAAGAGTGGATGCTATAGTTATGAAGTTTATATATTAATAGTTATTTTTCTATAATTATATAAAAATTACTTTTTTCTAATTTACTAATTTCAATTATTTTATATTTCAGCTCTTCTAAAGACCTAGGCACATTAGTTTTAGCTTCTATACTATCATATATTACTTTTATCCTATCCCCAGCAGAAATTTTTTCTAAGGCTAATCTAGTTTTAACAAAAGTCATAGGGCAAACCTCACCTTTAAGACTTATAGTTTCAATTAACTTTTTATTCATATTTTTCCTTATATAATATTTTTTTATACTTTATATAAAAATAATGATAAATATAAGATATTATATTTTTTATTTTTTATTAATTTAATAGGACAATGTAATGGCAAAATCTGCAATAGAAATAATGTGTGCCTCTAAAGGTATTAAATTAACTCATCAAAGAAAAGTAATTGCTAAAGTATTGTCTAAATCTGATGATCATCCTGATGCTAATTTAGTATTTAAGAGGTCCTCAAAAATAGATTCAAATATTAGTATGGCAACGGTATATAGGACCATGAAATTATTTGAAGATACTAACATAGTAGTAGTTAGAGATTTTGGTGATGGTAGATCGCGTTATGAAATATATAGTAATGAGCATCATGATCATTTAATCGATACGGAGTCGGGTGAAGTTATAGAATTTGTTAATGATCATATTGAAGAATTACAGCATAAAGTTGCAAAAGAGTTAGGGTATGAATTAACGGGGCATCGCCTCGAATTGTATGGAAAAAAAATTTAAAAACAATTTAATATAATTTTTTATAAAATATAAGGACGTATATATGGCAGCTGCAGAAGATTATTTTAAAAATATTGAATCTGTTCATTCTGGAAATCTCGAAGTTCGATTAGCTGAGAATAACGGTGAAATTGATGCAGCACAAGCATTGAGATATAAGGTATTTTACGATGAAATGTCTGCTTTGCCTAATAAAGATATGCTTGCTACTAAACGTGACTACGATAGATTTGATAAATATTGGGACCATTTACTAGTAATCGATAACTCAAAAAATAAAATAATAGATCAGGTTGTTGGCACTTATCGTTTAAATAGAAAAAGTGAAGCTAATAAAAACCAAGGATTTTATTCTTCAGAGGAGTATAATATTGATACTTTACTAAATTATCCAGGCGAAACATTAGAATTAGGTCGCTCCTGTGTTGATAAAAAATATAGGAATGGTCAAACTATGCAACTCTTATGGAGAGGTATAGCTAATTATGTATTTTATTATGATATTAAAGTGATGTTTGGCTGTGCCAGTTTTCCAGAAATCTCAAAAGAATTAATAAAGGAACCTTTATCTTATTTACATCATTATCATTTAGCTCCAAAGGAATTTAGACCAATAGCTCTTCCTCATCGATATATTAATATGAATCTCATATCAAAAGAGGAAGTAAATATTAAAGAAGCTAGGCGTGTAGTTCCTCCTTTGGTAAAGGGTTATTTAAGGTTGGGAGCTTTTATTGGTGAAGGAGCTGTTCTAGACAAGCAATTTGGTACAACAGATATATTTATAGTTCTAAAAACAGATCAAGTTACTAAACGCTATAGATCTCATTATGAATTAGATAAATCGGAAATATCTATATTGTGAAAATATTTAATATTTTACACAATATTGCAACAATAGCTAAAAGTATTATTAAGTTACTATTTATAATTATTAATCTTTTTATTTTATTTATACCCTTTATAATATTTAGGCTATTAAATATTGGTATATATAAAAGTATTCCAAGATATTTTCATTTAATTTTTTTAAAAATTTTAAATATAAAAATAAAGTTAGTAGGACAAATATATACAAATAAACCTGGGTTAATAGTTTCTAATCATGCTTCTTGGATAGATATTTCTATTTTGTCATCATTAACTAATATAAGTTTTATTGCAAAATCAGAAGTTGCCAAGTGGCCTTTATTTGGTTTTTTAGCAAAGATGCAGGATACTCTATTTATAGAGAGAAACCCTATAAAAGCAAGAGAACAAAAGAATACAATAAAAAATATTTTACTAAAAGGTAAAAGACTGGTTCTATTTCCTGAAGGAACATCTTCAGATGGGAATAGAGTATTAAAATTTAAATCTTCTTTATTTTCAGTTGCAGAGAATAATACTAATTTACGAGATAGTTATGCTATTCAGGCAGTTACTATTTGTTATAAAGGCATAAATGGTTTGCCCATGTCGAGAAGTGAAAGGCCTCATATATCTTGGTGGGGAGATATGGGTTTGTTGAATCATTTATGGAATATTTTATCTTTTGGCTCTTTTGAAATTATAGTGATAGCTCATGAGCCTATTCAGCATTCTTTTGATAGAAAGGTATTATCTACAATAGCATGGAAACAAGTTTCTCACGGTCTTGGATTAGCTATGTCAGGAAGAGCAAAATCTTTAAAGTACAATGAAAGAATATTTGAGATTGTGTGATGATTTTGTTAAGATTAAGTTTACTCTTTATTAAGGCTAATTAATTTATTATGAAAAAAATTTATATTAAATCGTACGGCTGTCAAATGAATGTTTATGATTCAGAAAGAATGTATGAATTAATGAAACCACATGGGTATAAAATTTCTCAAAATTATGAAGAATCAGATTTAATCATATTAAATACATGCCATATAAGGGAGAAAGCAGCTGAAAAAATATATTCAGAATTAGGTAGAATTGCTCCTTTTAAAAAGGAATCAAATATAAAAGGAAAGCAATTAAATATAGTTGTGGCTGGCTGTGTAGCTCAGGCAGAAGGAAAAGAAATTATTAGAAGACAGCCTATTGTAGATATTGTTGTGGGCCCTCAAACTTATCACCGTCTTCCAGAAATATTAAATAGATTATCCAATAAGCAAAGAAAGATAGTAGATACTGAGTTTCCGATTGAAAATAAATTTGACGAGCTAAAAAAAAATAGAATAAATAAAAATGCTGTTGCATTTTTAAGTATTCAAGAAGGGTGTGATAAATTTTGTAGTTTTTGTGTAGTGCCTTATACAAGAGGGGCAGAGTACTCTAGGCCGGTATTAGATATTATTTCTGAAGCTAAGAATTTAATTCAACAAGGAGCAAAAGAGATATGTCTATTAGGACAAAATGTAAATGCTTATCACGGTTTATATAAAAACAGAACCATGTCTTTAAGTGAGCTTATTATGGAGATCGCAAATTTATCCGGTGTAAAGAGAATTCGATATATGACTTCGCATCCTGCAGATATGAGTGAAGACCTTATAGCTGCTCATGGTAAAGTAGATATATTGTTGCCATATTTACATCTTCCTGTGCAGTCTGGAGATAATAATGTTTTAGAATTTATGAATAGAAAATATACTGCAGAGAGTTATATAAAAATTATAAATAGATTAAGAAATGTTAGAAAAGATATGGCTTTTTCCTCTGATTTTATTGTAGGGTTTCCTGGGGAAACTAAGGATGCATTTAATAATACTTTAAATTTAGTTAAAGAAGTAAATTATTGTCAGGCTTATTCTTTTAAATATTCAAGAAGACCTGGCACACCAGGTTCTGTATTAAAAGGACAAGTTGCTGAAAATATTAAAGATGAAAGACTTTCCAAACTGCAAAGTATCTTAAATGAACAGCAATTAAATTTTAATAGTAAGTTTATAGGTAAAAGTTTTGATGTTTTATTAGAAAGAATTGGAAAGAAAGATAATCAATTAGTAGGAAAAAGTCCATATATGCAGGCTGTACATGTAAAAACAAAAAACTACAAGATAGGTGATACAGTAAAAATACATATTTTAAGGGCAGATAAAAATAGTTTAGAAGGAAAGTGTATTTAATAAATGCAGGGAATTAAAAATTAATGAACTCTAAGGAGAGTAATGACAATAACGTAACTATCTCTTTTTACAAAGAAGAGCTTATTCCGGATTTATTTGGTCTTTATGATAAAAATTTACATAGGATTGAATCCTTACTAAATGTTAATCTGCAAGGGAGAGGTAAAAATATATTTATCTCTGGAAAAGATGTTTTTTTAGCAAAAGAAGTTTTAAATGATTTATATGAGCAACTTAAGAAAGGTTTTGACATTGGTTTTGAGGAGGTAGATGCTAGTATTAGAATGAATAGCGAAAAAAACAACGGTTCAAAAAAAAGGGATGAAGAACTCTCTCTAATTAGAACTATAAAAAAGACTGTAAGAGCCAGAACGCATTCACAAAATGAATATATTAAAGCTTTGAATAGTTCTGAATTGACTTTTGGGGTTGGGCCAGCAGGAACAGGTAAAACTTTTATACCTGTAGCACATGCAGTAGAATTATTAGAAAAAGATGAAGTGAAAAAAATAATTTTATCGCGGCCAGCAGTTGAAGCAGGAGAAAAATTAGGTTTTTTGCCTGGCGATTTAAAAGATAAGGTGGATCCGTATTTGAGACCACTTTATGATGCATTAGAAGATGTTTTATCTTTTAAAAAATTAGAAAAATATATGGAGATAGGTGTTATTGAAATTGCTCCCTTAGCTTTTATGAGGGGAAGAACTTTATCTAATGCATATATTATATTAGATGAAGCTCAGAATACTAATAAAATGCAAATGAAAATGTTTTTAACTAGACTAGGCTTCAATTCGAGAATGGTTGTTACTGGAGACTTAACTCAAATTGATCTAGCTAACAATGTTAGTTCAGGTTTATCTGAGGCCTTAAAAGTAACTAATATTATTAAAGATAATGTTTCTCAAATACATTTTAATGAAAAAGATGTTGTGAGGCACCCTTTAGTTCAAAAAATAGTACATGCTTATGAAAATTCAGAAAAATAATTAATGGTTAGAAGTAATATAATTATAAATTTTGATATAGTTAATAAAGATTGGAGTAAGTTACAAGCTTATGGTTTGGCCTATGAAGTAATTAAAAATACTCTGGATATATGTGAAAAAGATGATTCTGAAATTACTATTAGATTTACTGATGATAAAGAGATGAGGGCTTTAAATAAGAAATGGAGAAAAAAAAATAGTTTAACTAATGTTTTAGCGTTTCCAAATAATACAAAATTAAATATCCATGAGCAATCAAAGCACATTGGAGATATTATTTTATGTTACAATGTTGTTAAACAGGAAGCAAAGCAAAGAAATATTTCTTTTTCTGACCATATGATTCATCTAGTTGTACATGGAGTTTTGCATCTTTGTGGTTATGATCATATAAGAAAAAGCGACGAAGAAAATATGATAAAACATGAAAAATTAGTCTTAAATGGGGTAGGAATAAAAGACCCATATATAAGCTATAATTAATTATTTGGAACTGTAAATGTTACTAAAAAAATTTAATTTAAATAAAATATTTTTCAAAAAAAATACTAAAGAAGTGGATTTAGAAAGTACTAGAGGTGAGGTAATGTCTTTAGGCAAAAAAGCAGGCCTATCTTATTCTGAGAGGGTTATGTTAGATAATGTTTTAGGGTTTTCATCTATTGAAGTTGAAGAGGCAATGGTTCCTAGGGCCGATATTGTAGCTATACCAGAAAAGAGTACGTTAAATGAGTGTATAGCTTTATTTAGAAAGGCTGCTAATTCACGTTTACCAGTATATCAAGAGACTTTAGATGAAATCATTGGAATGGTTCATGTAAAAGATATTCTGAATTTTTGGCATAATGATAAAGATTTTGTTTTATCTAATATAATAAGAAAAGTGATTATATCTGCTCCATCAACATTGATTTCAGATTTGTTTCAAGAAATGAGAAATACAAAAGTGCATCTATCTATTGTAGTTGATGAGCATGGAGGTACAGATGGTTTAATAACTATTGAAGATTTACTTGAGGAAATAACTGGGGACATAGAGGATGAGCACGATAAAAATTATAATAGGATTCTTAACGATGATTTAGATGATTCTATAATTGTAGACGCTAGAATACCAATAATAGAATTAGAGAATTATTATAGCTGCAAATTAATAAATTCTTCTATAGATGTGGATACTCTCGGCGGTTTAATATTTTATTATGAAAAAAGTGTTCCAGAAGTAGGAAAACTCATAAGACACTCTAATGGTTTAGTTTTTGAAATTATAGACTCTGACATGCGAAGAATTAAAAAGATAAAGATTACTGGCCATCCAAAAGTATAAAAAATTGATTATGCATAATATAGTAGTATATTTTAAAAATAATATTTATCACTCTCCTATATTTATTTTTTTGCTGGGTTGCTTAAGTGCATTTTCTTT
>JAQWLZ010000072.1 GCA_029247025.1 Alphaproteobacteria bacterium
CTTCAAATGAAGTTCTTGCTGAATTGAGTTCCTCAGATGGACTGGAAGTAAAGTTCTCTATAGGCGGGATAGATTATTATAAATTATCTAAATTTTCTAATAAAGGTATTGGTGCAAATATAGATATTAAATGGTTAGTTGGTAACGAATACTATAAAGGTAAAGCTATAATTGATAGAATTAGTGGTGTAATTAATAGAGAAATAGCAGGTATAAATTTATATGCAAGCATTGTTACAGAGACATCTAATATTCCCATAGGAGCTTTCGTAGAAATAGACTTAAAGCATAAGCTTCAATCAAATTCTATATTAGTTCCGCTATCCTCTATTTTTAATAATGAATTCATTTTTATAGTAGATGAGGGCCGCCTCCAGAAACAAAAAATTAAAATTATAAGTGAGGAGTTCAATGGAGTTTTAATTGAGGCGGATATTTTATCAGGAAAAGATATTGTAATTACACGACTAAGTGATATGCGAGATAATATGCAAGTAAATATTTTAGCTAGATAAATTCTTAGAAAGTACATTAAATTGAATATTTTAAATTTTTTTTCTTCTCATAAAACAGCTTCTAACGTCCTAATGGTTATTATATTGTTATTTGGACTATTAGGTTTATTGAAATTAAATGTACAGTCTTTACCTGATATTGGTTTTGATTTAATTACAATTAGTGTGGATTGGAAAAGTGCTAGTCCAAGAGATGTAGAAAACCAAATTATTAAATCTATAGAGCCTGAAGTAAGGACAATTGATGGAGTAAGAAAAGTTAACTCTACTGCTAGAGAAGGAGTAGGACAGTTAAGTATTGAATTTGTCAAGAATACAGATATGCAGAGAGCATTATCTGATGTTAGCTCTGCTGTAAGTAGAATTCTTAGTTTACCAGAAGATTCTGAAAAACCTAAGGTGAGAAGAATTATAAGATATGAGACGGTAGGAAGGTTATTATTATATGGAGATATATCTGAGGAACTTATTAGAAATAATGCAAAAAAAATCCGTGATGATTTACTCAATTTAGGAATAGATAAAGTTAATATTCTGGGAATGAGGGATAAGGAAATAGTAGTTGCTGTAGATCCATTATCTTTAATGACTTTTAAAAAATCGATGCAAGATATTTCCGATAAAATATATGCATTTTCAGAAGATTTTCCTGTCGGTACTATTAAAGATGCAGATATTAGAAAAATAAAAATTTCAGGTCAAAAAAATACAATAGAGCAGTTGAAAAACCTTTCAATAATTAGTGGAGAATTTGGTGAACAAGTATATCTTAGAGATATAGCTAATATTTATATTAATTATGACAGTGAGGGGCAATACGGATTAGTAAATAATAAACAAGCAATAAGCCTAGACATTAAAAGAGCGGCCGGAAGAAATTCCTTAAAAATGGCAAAAATTTTGGAAAATTATGTCGTTGATTTTCAAAAAAAATCACCACCAAATTTAAATGTAAAAATTTATGATTTAAGTGTTCAATCTGTAAGAGATAGAATTAATCTATTGATTAAAAATGGTTTAGGTGGCTTAGTTTTAGTAGTTATAATTTTATTTATATTTCTTTCAGGAAGAGTAGCTTTTTGGGTTGCGTTTGGTATTCCTATTGCTTTAGCTGGTACACTAGGAGTAATGCTTATATCAGGTCAGACAATAAATATGGTTAGTTTATTTGCTTTGATTATGATGCTAGGTATTATTGTAGATGATGCCATAGTTGTTGCTGAATATGCTCAAACTAGGCATGAAGAAGGAGATGATGCAGTTTCTGCAGCAAGAAAAGGTGCTAGTAAAATGTTCCTTCCTGTTTTTACTGCAGCAATTACTACTGTTGCGGCTTTCATCCCTATATTTTTAATTACAGGTATTATTGGCCAAGTTATTGAAGCTATTCCATTAGTAGCTATAGCTGTTTTAATTGCTTCTCTTGTAGAGTGTTTTCTTATATTGCCTGGACATTTATCACTAGCTTTAAAAAACAAAAAAAAGAATATTTCTAAATTCAGAATTAAATTTAACAAATATTTCTTGATTATTAGACAAAACTATTTTCGTAAATTAGTGGGGCATGCAACAAAATATAGATATGTAACTTTATCTTTTACACTTTCTATTTTAATAATAGTATTAGGTTTAATGTCAGGAGGAAGAGTATCTTTTGTTTTTTTTCCTTCTCCAGAGCCTGATATAATTTATGTTAATTTCAATTTTTCTCCAGGCACTTCTAGAGAAAATACAGCTTCTATGATAACTGAATTAGAAAAATCATTACTTGCCGTTGATCATAATAAAGAAGTAAAGACATATTTTTCAATTATAGGTAAATCATTGGGTTTACCTGGAAGTGTTCAGCAGATCCAGGGTCAACATATAGGAGCAATGGTAGTTGAATTAGTCAGTTCAGATTCAAGAATAACTGAGGTTAGTGATTTAATAATTCTATGGAAAAAAAATATTAATAAATTAGCGGGATTAGAGTCAATGACAATATCCTCTAAACGGCAAGGCCCACCTGGCAAAGATATAGATATTAGAATTACTCCAAATAATATTAATAATGATATTTCTTATACTAAATCAGTAGCAGATGAAGTAAAAAGTTTACTAGCTAAATATGAGGGAGTAAGTGATATTTATGATGACTTACCTTGGGGTAAAGAAGAACTGGTATTGAGATTATTACCTTTAGGAAAATCTTTAGGCTTTACAACTCTTGAAGTAGCAAATCAAATTCGTGCAGCTTTTAGAGGAATAGTAGTCAAAAGATTTTCTGATGGATCAGAAGAAATTTTAATTAGAATTAGATACGATAATCAAAGACTTAGAGAGATAGATTTAAAAAATATGTTTATTATGTCTTCTAGTAAAAACTTTATTCCATTGAGTCAAATTGTAGAATTAGAGTATGAACAAGGTTTTTCAATTATTAGGAGAGAAAATGGTAAGTCTGAAGTATCTATTACAGCAGAAATTGATGAAAAAATAATTGCGCCTTCTACAATACTAAATGCCCTTTCTGAAGGCCCTCTTGATGAGGTAATTATTGATAAAGGACATAGTTGGAGATTGGCTGGTAGGTCTGAAGAACAAAGTGAAACGTTAATGGATATGAAAATAGGAACAGCCATTGGATTAGTTTTAATATTTATAATTTTGTCTGGAGTTTTTTCATCTTATATTAGGCCTCTTATAGTTATGAGTATTATTCCTTTTGCAGCATTAGGATCTATTATTGGACATTGGCTTACAGGCTTTAATATAACTATTTTATCTTTGGTAGCACTTTTGGGATTAGCAGGAATTGTAATTAACGATTCTATAATTATGGTTTCAACAATAGATGACAAAATAAAAAAGGGTATCAGTATATTTAATGCTGTAATTGATGGGGCATGTGAGAGATTTAGGGCAGTAATTTTGACATCTTTAACAACAATATCTGGTCTAATTCCTCTTTTATTTGAAGGTAGCACTCAAGCTCAATTTTTAAAACCTATGGCAATTACAATAGTTTTTGGTTTAATTGCTACAACTTTTTTAGTATTATTTTTAGTGCCGGCACTAATTTTAGTGCAAAATGATATTAAAAATATATTCAATAAAATTGGTTCTAGAATATCTAATTAAAAATTTATTAAGAGGAGATTTCAAATTGTTTGTTGTCATCGTAAAATTTAAAATTCCTAATGATTCAAATAGTAATGATACAAAAAAAAAATTTCAAGAAACAGCCCCTATGTATCAAGAAACTAGTGGCCTCATTCGAAAAAATTATTTATTGAATAAGGATAAAAACTTAGCGGGAGGTGTATATATTTTTGATACTTCTAAAAATGCTCATGCATGGTTTGATAAAAGCAGAATAAAATGGCTAACTGAAAGATACTCAGAACCAGAGATTTCTTATTTTGATTCACCTGTAGAAGTAAATAATTCTGATAATAGAATTAATATAAACTAGTTTTTAAAAATTTAATATTTTTTCCAGAAAGAAGGCATTATTAATATCAAAACTGCTAGAAACTCTAATCTACCTATGATCATTGAGGCAGATAACACCCATTTAGCTTGAGCAGGTAAATTGCTAAAGTTGCCTAATGGACCTATTTCAGAACTAAGGCCAGGGCCTACAACTGCTATTGAAGTAGCCGCAGCTGAAAAAGCAGTTAATAAATCTAATCCCATCCAGTATAATATTCCGGCAACAATTATAACGGATGCTATAAATAAAAAAATTAGTGCTAATATAGAAAGAGTTGTTTTATCATCTATTATTGCTTTAGAATAAGTTATTTTAAGTATTTGATGAGGTCTAACAATTTTTTGTATTTGTTGTAAAATGACTTTAAACAGAATCTGTATTCTAAATATTTTTATGCCTCCAGTAGTAGATCCGGTGCACCCTCCGATTAGCATGAATATGAATAGAAGACTAATTGAAAAGCTTCCCCATTTAGAAAAATCTTCTGTAGAGTAGCCAGTTCCAGTAATAATAGATATGACATTGAAAGAAGATATTCTAATAGATTCTATAAAGCTAATATTTAATTTAAGGTTTAAAGAAATTGAAATGATGAATATGGCAATCAAAATTGTTATTAGAAATCCTTTAACTTGATTATCATAAAATATAGATTTTATATTATTAAAAGATTTAGCATAAAGAATAAAAGGCAAGCTTGCTGCTATCATACCAAATATTATAATTGCTTCAATAAATATGCTATCAAAATGAGCAATGGAGTTGTTTTTGGTAGAATATCCTCCGGTAGCAATTGTAGTCATAGAGTGGCAAATAGAATCAAATATAGGCATACCAGCAATAGCTAGAAGGAGTGCACAGATAATAGTGAAAAATGTATAAATGATTATTATAGATTTAGCTAAGCTTTTAACTCTTTCTTTTAGCTTATCATTCGGCTCAATCTGATCAGAGAAGAATAATTGTAAACCACTCATATGTAATAAGGGTAAAGCAGCAACTGCCATTACTATAATTCCTACTCCACCTAACCATTGTAACATAGATCTCCATATTAATATCCCGTTTGAAGTATTTTCTATATTATTAAGTATTGTAGAGCCTGTTGTAGTTATTCCACTTGTAGCCTCGAAAAAAGCATCAGTATAGCTTAAGTCCAGACTAGATAAATAAAGTGGAAGAGCTGAAATAGAAGCTAAAAATATCCATGATAAACCACAGAATAAAAAAGTTTCTCTAATTTCAATTTTAGTATTTTTATTTCTGAAAGCTAAAATGATTGTTATTCCCATAAGAAAACTAATTATACCGGTAGAAGCAAATATGCTCCAATTTTCATGATAATTAATTAAGTCAAATAAGGCTGGAATGAACATCATACACCCAAGAGTAGAAATCAGAAGTCCTATGATATATAAAACAGACCTAAAATTCATTTTTTACCTCTAATAATTTTATTATTTATATTAAACTCTTTACAACCTTTATTTAGTTATAGTTTAAATTAATTCAAAACGACTTTTGTTAGGGGTTTATCTAAAGAAAAAGTTGGAATGATTACTTTTAATGATTTATTCCCTGCATATATCATATTGTATGCTCCGTCCATAAATCCTGAGGGTCTAGATAATGGAGTCCCACTTGAATATTGAAAAGAATTTTTAGGGTTTATAATAGGTTGTTGCCCTATAACTCCTGCTCCTTTTACTTCATTTATATTTCCAGTTTCATCAGTTATTTTCCAATATCTGTCTATTAATTGAACTGCTTCTGCTCTATTGTTTTCTATTAAAATGTGATAGGACCAGACCCATAGGTTTTTATCTTCATCAGATTGATCCTCTAAAAAATTAGTTTTTACGCTTATTCTAATTCCATGAGTTATTAAAGAATAAGGGTATTCAATATTATTTTTAATATATTGTTCCATTACATTTAAACCTTTATCAATTATTACTACAACTTGCTCCACCTAAAACACAAAATTTAGAACAATATGGATGATTTAAGTATACTGTCTTAAGAGAATCTTTTATATTATCTCCATAGCTAAAATCTTTTTCAAATGGAATTAACGTGCAAGAAACTATATGAGTTTTTGAATCTTCTCTACGTTTAACAATCATTCTCGAATTAGAACACATCATATTTTTAGGGTTATTATTTAAAACATCCCAACAATCGTTAGTAATTTCCGGAGTATCAGCGCATAAGCTTATTTCAGGAAACAACACTAAATCTTTTTCATTATAAGCATCAATTGTTAAATTATATTCTTTAAATAATTTTGCAAATCCATTCCTTACAATTTTCTCATTTTTATTGATAATTCTTGAAGCAATATTAATATTAAAGTTATTATTTGATAGCCATTTAATTCCTTTTAGAGCTTTATCCCAGGTATTTTTTCCTCTTATACTTTCATGACCCTCTTTATTGAAGTGATCTAGAGAAACTCTTAGTGTTAGTTTATTATAATCTACAAATTTTATTAATTCTTTAATTTTATTTATCATCGGCTGCATTGCATTAGTTAGAACTAAAATATTATAGTTTAACTTGGTACATAGGCTTAAAATGGGAATAATATCTTTATTCATAAAAGGTTCTCCCCCCGTAATTCCTATAGTATCACAAGGCAAGTTATTAATTTTAATTTGATTTATGTATTTTTCTACATCTTTTACATTTAAATATAGTAATTTATTATTAATTGGACTTGATTCAATATAACAACCTTCACAGGATATATTACATAAAGTTCCTGTATTAAACCAAAGCGTTTTTAATCCACTAAATTTTACAAAAGCTCTTTCATGTCCTAATGCGGTAGTATATTTTTTTTTAAATTTTTCTTTTAAATTATCCATACTATATCTTATAATTTAAATTCTCTTTTTTACTATACTTATACTTTGTAAAGTCATTATCAATTCATTATTACTGTTAAACACATGAGAATCTATAATCATACTTCCAATAGAAGGTTTAGACTTACTTGGTGTCTTACTAATAATTTCTAATTTTCCGTTAATAGTTTCATTCGGAAATAACGGCTTTATCCATCTTATTTGATTCATACCTGGTGAACCTAATGAAGCTAAATTAATTAATAACCCATCATACAACATTCTCATATATAATGAACAAGTATGCCATCCAGATGCACAAAGCCCACCAAAAAGAGAATCTTTAGCTTTCTCAGCATCTAGATGAAATGGTTGAGGGTCATATTTCTTGGCAAATTCAATTATTTCTTTCTCTGTCACCGAAATAGGCCCAATTTCAATTTTTTGTCCAACAGAAAGGTCTTCAAAATATATCATTTTTTTCATTATTTACCTTTAAATTTATAAAATCTAAACTATGTTGTTATTAACTGCATAATATACTATATTGAGCATTGTATAACTGCTATAATATGAGATTGAAAATATTACATATTTTAGTGTCTTTATAGTTTAAAATATTGAATTAAGATATATAAAAACATTTATTTTAATTCTAGCAATTAATTTTATTTTTAATGTTTGCTTGTAGGTTAAATTTTGTTTAATCTCCGCATCTTTAGAATTACGTATGAATTATTTAGAATGATGTAAAAAGAATGAAAAAAAAAGATAAAGATATTAGTTTTAATAAAAGACCTTTGAGCCAAGGTTTATATGATTCCAGTTTTGAGCATGACGCTTGTGGAATAGGATTTGTTGCAAACATTAAGGGCAATAAAGAACATTCTATTATACAAGATGGTTTAAAAATTTTAGATAATTTAACTCATAGAGGCGCTGTAGGAGCAGATCCTACGTTAGGAGATGGAGCGGGCTTACTTCTTCAAATACCTGATCAATTTCTAAGGGAAGAATGTAAAAAACAAAATGTAATATTACCTGATGAAGGTAGCTATGCAGTTGCGCAAGTTTTTTTCCCTAATGATAAGATATCAATAAAGTACTGTGAAGAACTATTTCAGAAAGTTATAGGAGAAAATGGAACTAAAGTTATTTTATGGAGAACTGTACCAGTTAACAAAAAGGCTATTTCAAAATCTCTTAATGCTACAGCACCTGTTATAAAACAAGCTTTTGTAGTTTCTAATGATAATAGAATGAATCAAGATGATTTAGAGAGAAAAATATTTATAGTTAGAAAGATTCTGTCAAATAAATATAGATTAGATAAAATATTATTAAAGAAAAAACAAAATGTTTATATTTGTTCATTTTCAACAAGAACTTTAAATTATAAGGGGATGCTTCTATCTGATACTGTTGGAACATACTTTACTGATTTAGAGAATAAAAGAGTGGTGAGTGCATTAGCACTAGTCCACCAGAGATTTTCTACTAATACCTTTCCATCTTGGGACTTAGCTCAACCATTTAGGATGATATGTCATAATGGAGAAATTAATACACTTCGTGGAAACGTTAATTGGATGAATGCAAGAAAACATATGATGTCTTCAAAAGTTTTAGGAGAAGATTTAAAAAAAATATGGCCAATAATTTCTGAAGGGCAATCTGATTCTGCATGTTTTGATAATGCTTTAGAATTATTAATTATGGGAGGCTATAGTCTGTCACATGCTATGATGCTTTTAATTCCAGAAGCATGGCAAAATAATAATTTAATGGATGAAAATAGAAAAGCATTTTATGAATATAATTCATCTGTTATGGAACCATGGGACGGACCAGCAGCAGTAGCTTTTTCAGATGGCAAACAAATTGGAGCTACTTTAGATAGAAATGGCTTAAGACCAGCCAGATATTTTATTACTGATGAAGATAAAATAGTTTTGTCTTCTGAAATGGGAGTATTGCCTCATCCTGAAGAGAAAATTAAAGAGAAATGGAGATTGCAGCCAGGAAAAATGCTTTTAATAGATTTAGAAAAAGGTGCAATAATAACAGATCAAGAATTGAAAGATGACATTTCAAATAAATTTCCATATCAAAAAATATTAAGTGACAGTAATCTTAATCTGCAGGATTTAAAATCAAAAAATATTGACCATGAAGAATATACACCAGAGCTTAAATTAGACTTGCAGCAAGCTTTTGGATATACACAAGAAGATATAAAATTTCTAATGTTGCCAATGGTAGAAAATGGACAAGAAGCAACAGGTTCTATGGGAACTGACACTCCAATAGCTGTTTTATCTTCAAAACATAAGCCTTTATATAATTTTTTCAAACAACTATTTGCCCAAGTAACTAATCCTGCAATAGATCCTATAAGAGAAAAAATGGTTATGAGTCTTATGAGTATCTTGGGACCTAGAAAAAATCTTTTATCTTTAGAACCTGTTAATGATAAGTGCTTAAAATTGGATCAGCCAATTTTAACAAATGATGATATGTCAAAAATTAAAGGTATTGATAAATCTGCTAATAGTGGACATGTATCTGTTGTCTTAGATGCTACATGTGATTTTAAAGATGGACTAAGTGGTATGCAAAAATCTTTAGAATCATTAAAATCTTCTGCAGAAAAAGCTATAAAAAATGGAGCAAATATTTTAATAATTTCAGATAAAAGAATATCATCTGAAAGAATTGCCCTTCCCGCTTTATTAGCTACAAGTATAGTGCATCAACATTTAGTTAAAGTTGGGTTGAGAATAGAAGTAGGATTGGCTGTAGAAACTGGTGAAGCTAGAGAAATTCATCATTTCTGTGTGTTAGGAGGGTATGGTGCTGATGCTATCAACCCTTACTTAGCCTTTTCTACCATAAAAGATATAATTTCTAATCTTTCAATATCTTATGAAGAAGCCAGTAATAATTATATTAATGCTATAGGAAAAGGTATGTTAAAGGTAATGTCCAAAATGGGTATTTCTACATTTCAATCTTATAACGGAGCTCAAATATTTGATGCTGTTGGACTCTCTTCAGAGTTTGTAAAAATATATTTTCCAGGAACTCCTAGTAAAATAGAGGGACTGTCCTTAAATGATATTCTAGAATCTTCTCATGATTGTCATAAAAAGGCTTTTAGTTTGGAACAAATGCTTCAAGATAATTTAGAAGTTGGTGGAGATTATGCTTTTAGAATTAGGGGAGAAAACCATGTTTGGACTCCAGATACTATTAAAGATTTACAACACGCTGTTAGAGGAAATTTTCCTGAGAAGTATCAATCCTATGCTAAAATGATTAATGAACAATCAGAGCAAAAAATGACTCCAAGAGGTTTATTTAAATTAAAATCTAATGAAAAACCCCTTGATATTCATGAGGTAGAGTCTGCAGATAATATTGTTAAAAGGTTTGCTACTGGAGCTATGTCTTTTGGCTCTATATCAAGAGAGGCACACACAACATTAGCTATAGCTATGAATAAAATCGGAGGAAAATCCAATACTGGTGAGGGTGGAGAAGAAGTGGATAGGTTTACTATTAATGACGATGGTACTTCTATGCGGTCAGCAATTAAACAAGTTGCTTCAGGAAGATTTGGCGTAACAGCAGAATATTTAATAAATGCAGATGATATTCAAATTAAAATATCTCAAGGTGCTAAACCTGGAGAAGGAGGACAGTTACCAGGTCATAAAGTAGATCCTGTTATTGCTAAGGTTAGACATTCTACTCCTGGAGTTGGTCTTATATCTCCGCCTCCTCATCATGATATTTATTCTATAGAAGATTTAGCACAATTGATTTTTGATTTAAAAAACGTTAACCCTGCTGCGAGAATAAGCGTAAAATTGGTATCGGAAATTGGAGTAGGAACTGTTGCTGCTGGTGTAGCAAAAGCTAGGGCAGATCACATAACTATTGCTGGTTTTGAGGGAGGAACAGGAGCCAGTCCGCTTACATCTATAAAACATGCTGGCTCGCCTTGGGAAATTGGTTTAGCTGAAACTCAACAAACACTTGTTCTTAACGGTTTAAGAGGAAGGACATCTCTTCAAGTAGATGGTGGGTTTAGAACAGGAAGAGATGTAATTATAGGAGCTTTATTAGGAGCAGACGAATTTGGTTTTGCCACAGCTCCATTGATAGCTTCAGGATGTATTATGATGAGAAAATGTCATTTAAATACTTGTCCTGTGGGAATTGCAACACAAAACCCTGACTTAAGAAAGAAATTTACAGGCACTCCCGAACATGTGATTAATTATTTTTTCTTTGTAGCTGAAGAGGTTAGAAGTTTAATGGCTGAATTAGGATTTAAAACGTTTAATGAAATGATAGGTAGAGTAGATAAATTAGATACTAATCACGCAATTACGCATTGGAAGACCAAAAGTTTAGATTTTTCTAAATTGTTTTATAAACCTGAAGTAGGAAAAAATATTGCAATATATAATTCTGAAAGACAAGTTCATCCTATTGACAATATTTTAGATAAAAAATTAATTCCTGTATTTGAAAAATATTTAAAAGAAGAAAAAGGTCAAATAATTGAATTAGATATAAAAAATACTGATAGGACAACTGGAGCCATGTTGTCAGGAAAGATAGCTGCACTAAAAGGACATACTGGTTTAAAAGAAGACGCATTAAAAATTAATTTTACTGGAACAGCTGGCCAATCATTTGGAGCATTTTTAGCTAAAGGAGTCACCTTTAAACTTTATGGTGAAGCTAATGATTATGTAGGGAAAGGACTTTCAGGAGGTAAAATCATAATAAGGCCAGTAAAAAACTCTAAAATTATTCCTGAAGATTCTATGGTGATAGGAAATACTGTATTGTATGGAGCAATATCTGGAGAATGTTATTTTAATGGTGTTGCAGGAGAGCGTTATTGTGTAAGAAACTCAGGGGCAATATCAGTAATTGAAGGATTAGGAGATCATGGTTGTGAATATATGACAGGAGGGATAGTCTTATGTTTAGGAGCAATTGGTAGAAATTTTGCTGCTGGTATGAGTGGAGGAGTTGCTTATGTATTTGACCCTGATGATAAAATAAATAATTATTTAAATACAGAAATGGTTAATATAGATGATTTAGAAAATAGCGGTATAAATCATTCAAAATATGGAAATGAGTTTAGTGCTTCTGAAAATATTTTAATTGATGACGATTTAAGAATTAAATTTTTAATTGATAAACATATAAAATATACAGACAGTAATTTGGCTAAAAACATTATTAATAGTTGGGAAAATAACCTTACGTTTTTCAAAAAAATTATGCCAATAGATTATAAAAAAGTATTAGTGCAAAATGAAAGTAATAATAATAAAATTGTTGCATAAAATAGAGGTAAGAAGATGGGAAAAGTAACTGGTTTTTTAGAAATTGATAGAGTAGATAAGTCTTATAAGCCTGTAGATGAAAGGTTAAAAAACTTTAATGAGTTTACAGAAGACCTTGAGAAGCAAGTTATATCTGATCAAGGAGCACGTTGCATGGATTGTGGCATTCCTTATTGTCATACTGGATGCCCAGTAAATAATATAATACCGGATTGGAATGATTTAGTTTATAATAATAAGTGGGAAGAAGCTATTCAAGTGCTTCATTCAACCAATAATTTTCCTGAATTTACAGGCAGAATATGTCCTGCACCTTGTGAAGCAGCTTGTACATTAAACATCGATGATAATCCTGTAACCATTAAAAATATTGAGTGTGCAATTGTAGATAATGCTTGGAAAAAAGGATTAATTAAACCTCAAATATCTGGTTTAAATACAAATAAAAAAATAGCTGTTATAGGTTCTGGACCTGCTGGTATGGCTGCAGCTCAACAATTAGTAAGGGTTGGACATAATGTTACACTTTATGAAAAAAATACTAAGATAGGTGGCTTATTAAGATATGGTATTCCAGATTTCAAAATGGAAAAACATTTAATTGATAGAAGGCAACAACAGATGGAACAAGAAGGCTTAGTCATAAAAACTAATGTCAATGTTGGTATAGATATAAGCTTAGACGAATTAAAAAATAACTATGATGCTATATTATTGAGCGGAGGTGCTGAAACACCTAGAGATTTAAAAATCCCTGGCAGAGAATTAAAAGGGGTAATGTTTGCGATGGATTTTCTTCCTTTTCAGAATAAAAGAGTATCTGGAGAGAATTTTAGCGAAATACATAATGTAACAGCTAAAGATAAAAATGTTGTTGTAATCGGAGGGGGTGATACAGGGTCAGATTGTATAGGCACCTCTTTTAGGCAAGGAGCTAAAAGTGTAACTCAAATTGAAATCATGCCTATTCCTCCAGAAAAGGAAGATAAAGCTCTTACATGGCCTGATTGGCCTATTAAAATGAGAGTGTCAAGCTCTCAGGCAGAAGGAGCAATTAGAGATTTTTCAGTTTTAACAGATAGTTTTTATGGAAAAAATGGAATATTAGAAGGTTTAAAATGTCATCGCGTAGATGAGAATATGAAAGTTATACCTAATAGCGAATTTAATATTAAATCAGATCTTTCCTTATTAGCTATGGGTTTTACAGGTCCTATTTTAAATAATTTTGATAAGGACAATTTATTTAAATTGGATAATAGAAGTAATTTAAGTGCTAATACGGATGATTATCATACTTCTGTTAAAGGAATATTTTCTGCAGGAGATATGAGAAGAGGGCAATCTCTTGTTGTGTGGGCTATAAGAGAAGGAAGACAAGCGGCAAGATCAATTGATCAATTTTTAATGGGATCTTCAGACTTACCTAGATAAATAATATACTTGACCAAATTAGTCTAGAATACTATATATGCCTGTATATAACGATCTTAATTTTTAGGAATTATTTAAAATGATAAAAGTATCTAGAATGGCTGATTACGCTATTCTTCTAGTTTGCAAAATGTCAAATGATGAAAATAAAGTTTATAGTTCACAAGAGCTTTCTATTATCACTTCATTAAAAATTACAACTATAAGTAAGATTTTAACAAAGTTGACTAAAGCTAATGTGACTGATTCAATTCGAGGAGTAAGCGGAGGATATAAGTTAACTATGCAGGCAGAGGATATTTCTGTAGGTAATATTATAGATATAATCGATGGAAAAATAGCATTAACCGTTTGTGTCGAAGAAGGTGTAAACCATAATTGTGATTTAGTTTCGCTGTGTCCTTCTCAGAGTAACTGGCAAATAATAAATAATACCGTCCGAGAAGCATTAAATTCAGTAAGTATTGCAGAAATGGCTAATCCATTTGTATCTAATTTGCAGTATAAAAAAGACAAGCAAAGTTATCAGGTTAATAAGGTGATGGAATAAAATTATGGCAGTAAATACAGAAACTATAGATGCAGTTGAAAAAGCTACTAAAGATTATAAGTACGGCTTTATAACAGATATTGAAACAGAGTTTGCTCCAAAGGGACTAAGTGAAGATATAGTAAAATTCATATCTAAAAAAAATGATGAGCCTACATGGTTACTTGCATGGAGATTAGAAGCATATAGAAAATGGTTAAAAATGAATAATGAAGAGCCGAAATGGGCTAATATTCATTTTCCTGAAATTGATTTTCAAGATGCATACTATTATGCTGCTCCTAAGACAGATGCAGAAAAACCTAAAAGTTTAGATGAAATTGATCCAGAAATTTTGAGCACTTATAATAAATTAGGTATTCCAATTAAAGAGCAAGAGATGCTAGCTGGCATAGCTGGTTCTGGTAATGTTGCTGTAGATGCTGTATTTGATTCTGTATCGGTAGCAACTACATTTAAGTCTAAATTATCTGAGTTAGGAATAATATTCTGTCCTATTTCGGAAGCAGTTAAGGAACATCCAGATTTGGTAAAAAAATATTTAGGTTCTGTAGTTCCACAAACTGATAATTTTTATGCTGCTTTAAATTCTGCAGTATATTCTGATGGTTCCTTTGTATATATACCTGAGGGCGTAAGGTGTCCTATGGACTTAAGCACTTATTTTAGAATTAATGCGGCTGAGACAGGACAATTTGAGAGAACACTAATAATTGCTGATAAAGGTTCTTATGTTTCCTATTTAGAAGGATGTACAGCTCCAATGAGAGACGAAAATCAATTACATGCTGCAGTAGTTGAGCTTGTTGCGTTAGATGATGCTGAAATAAAATACTCAACTGTGCAAAATTGGTATCCAGGAGATGAGAATGGTAAAGGCGGAATATATAATTTTGTCACAAAACGTGGGGCATGTAGAGGAGTTAATTCTAAAATTTCTTGGACTCAGGTTGAAACAGGTTCTGCAATAACATGGAAATACCCTTCCGTCTTATTACAAGGGGATAATTCTGTAGGAGAATTTTATTCAGTAGCTATTTCTAATAAAAAACAACAAGCTGATACTGGTACTAAAATGATTCATATTGGAAAAAATACCAAGTCTACAATTATTTCTAAGGGAATTTCTGCAGGATATGGCCAACAAACTTATAGAGGACTAGTTAGAATGCAAGCAGGAGCAGATAATGCAACTAATTTTTCACAATGTGATTCTTTATTAATAGGAAAAAATTGTGGAGGTCATACAGTTCCATATATTGATTCAAGAAATCCAACCTCACAAGTTGCGCATGAAGCTACAACTTCAAAAATAAGTGATGAACAACTCTTTTATGTACAACAAAGAGGTCTAAATCCTGAAGAAGCAGTAGCATTAATAGTTAATGGTTTTGCAAAAGAAGTCTTAAAAAAACTGCCTATGGAATTTGCAGTAGAAGCTCAGAAGCTTTTAGGTGTAAGTCTTGAAGGGTCTGTAGGGTAATAGTCATAAATAGAAAGAGGTATTAAAGTGGGAACTGCGTTAGAAATTAAAGATCTACATGTTGAAGTAGATAAAAAAGAAATTCTTAAAGGTCTATCTTTAAAAATAGAACATGGAGAAATGGCTGCAATTATGGGTCCAAACGGAGCTGGTAAGTCTACGCTTGCATCTATTCTAGCTGGAAAAGAAGGTTATGATGTTACCAGAGGTTCAATTGAATACCTCGGTAAGAATTTATTAGAAATGTCAACTGAAGATAGAGCATCAGCAGGAGTCTTTTTGGCATTTCAATATCCAGTAGAAATACCTGGAGTTGCCACTTCAACTTTTGTAAGGACTGCACTAAATGCTCAAAGAAGAAGCAGAGGCGAAGAAGAGCTTGATGCAATGGAATTTCTTAAGCTTGCTAGACAAAGAGCAAAAGAATTAGAAATGAGTGAAGATTTTTTTCAGAGAGCAGTTAATGTAGGTTTTTCTGGTGGAGAAAAAAAGCGGGCAGAAGTA
The DNA here is from genome assembly GCA_029247025.1 of Alphaproteobacteria bacterium. GTDB lineage: Bacteria > Pseudomonadota > Alphaproteobacteria > TMED109 > TMED109 > TMED109. The sequence goes on from JAQWLZ010000072.1 coordinate 16,189, forward strand.
TTTCAAATGTCTATGCTTTCTCCTAACCTGGCTATTTTAGATGAGACGGATTCTGGCTTAGATATAGATGCTTTAAAAATAGTTGCAGAAGGTGTAAATAAATTACGGGATAATAAACTTAGCGGCATAGTTATTACACACTATCAAAGACTTCTCGACTATCTTCAACCAGATACTGTTCATATCTTAGCAGAAGGAAAAATTATAAAAACAGGTGATAAATCACTAGCATTAAAACTTGAAGAAAAAGGTTATCAAGGAATTACAGAGGCAAATTAGTTTTGAAAAATTTACAGCACAAATATTATGAATCTTATAATGATAATAGTCATTTACTTCCAGGCTTAGATATTAGTTGGTTAAAAAAGATTAGAGAGGAAGGTATTGCTCAGTTCAAAAAAGATGGATTTCCTGACAAAAGTGTAGAGGAATGGAATAATCATTCATATAAAAATTTAACAGATAATTATTTTAAGCCACATTCTGATAGTAAATTTGAAATGAATTCTAGCTTAATTGAAAAAAGAGATTCAAAATGTAGTATTAGGGTAATCTTCTTTAATGGTAAAATTATAAATATAGAAAGTGATAGTTTACCAGAAGGAGTTGAAGTTAATTCTTTAACTTATTTTTTTAAAAATAACTCAGCTTTTCTTAAAGATAAGATTAGCTCTCCTAAAGAATATTCAGAAGAAAGGTTATCAAATATTATTGATAGTAGACCACAAAGTATTGTTGCAGTTAATGCTGCATTTCATCAAGAAGGAGCAGTAATTCATATAAAAAAAAATGTTAAGATGCCTGGTTATATTGAATTATTACATATTGGTAAATATAATAAAAACACTATGCAGCATATGCGTTCTGTGGTTTTCTTAGAAGAAGGGGCTGAATGTGAGGTGCTAGAAAATATTGTAAATGATACAGAAAATGATTTAGCTTTTACTTCTAATGTTACCGATATTAATGTATCTAAAGGTGCTTCATTATCTTTTCATTGTTTTATAAAAGGTAGCATTAATAATATACATATTAATAATATTCATGGAGAGATACATAAAGATTCACAATTTAATAGCACTACAATCATTAAGGCTTTAGGACAAGTGAGAGCCGAAAACAGAATAAATCTTTTAGCAGAAAATTCCTCAGCCAAAATAGATATGTTGTTGCTTGGCTCTAAAGATGCATTACTAGAGGGCTTAACTAAGGTGAAGCATGCTAAAAATAATAGTACAAGTAATCAAAATACCAGAGTAATTTTAAATCAAAATTCAAAAGCATCATTTCAAGGTAAAATTAGAGTAGATAAAGAAGCTGATGGAACTTTAGCAAATATGTCTTGTAAAAGTTTATTATTAAGCAATAAAGCTAGAGTAAACTCTAAACCCGAATTGGAGATATTAGCTGATGATGTTAAATGTTCACATGGAGTGACTATAGGTAATTTGAGTTTAGAACAATTATTCTATTTACGTTCTAGGGGTATTCCTGAAAAGGAAGCCAGAAAATTATTAGTTAATTCCTTTGGCAATATAATATTAGATGATCTCAATATAAATTTTATTGGCAGAGCAAAAAATATAATGCTGGAATATTTTAATGATTAAGTTACAAAAAACAATATATGATGAAAAAGAAGTAAGGTCACAGTTTCCAATTTTTAATTCCGGTCATTTAGTATATCTAGATAGTGCAGCTAGCTCGCAAAAACCTTTTTCCGTTATAAAATCAATAAATGAAGTGTATTCAAAACATTATGCAAATATCCACAGAGGTGTTTATAAACTTAGCCAAGAAGCAACAGATATGTATGAAGATGCTAGAGAGACTGTAAAAGAATTTATTAATGCAAGCTCTGTCAAAGAAATTATATTTGTAAGAGGGGCAACAGAGGCTATAAATTTAGTAACTTCGACAGTTGTAGAAATAAATCTTAAAGAAGGTGATGAAATAATTTTATCTAGATTAGAACATCATTCAAATATTGTTCCATGGCAAATTGCAGCAAAGAAACATAAAGCAGTCATTAAAATTGCTGAGTCAGATGAAAATGGAGATGTATCTTTTGAGTCAGTATTTAAAAATGTCACTTCAAAAACAAAATTTATTAGTATTACTCATATTTCTAATGCGATAGGGTCAATAATACCTGTAAAAGAAATATGTAAGGAAGCTAAATCTAGAGGAATATTAACACTTGTAGATGGTTGTCAGGCAGCTCCTTTGTTAGAAGTTGATGTGCAAGATATGGATTGTGATTTTTATGTTTTTTCTGGACATAAAACTTATGGCCCTTCTGGAATAGGAGTACTGTATGGGAAAGAAGATATTTTATCTGAGGCTCCACCTTATCAAGGCGGAGGTGACATGATTGATAAAGTTACTTTTGAAAATACTACTTATGCAGGTTTACCTAGTAAATTTGAAGCTGGAACTCCAAATATTGTTGGTGCTATTGGATTAGGCCGTGCTTTGCAATGGATGAAAGAAATAGGTATGAATAATATTTATGATCATTCAAAAAAAGTGATTAGTGAGGGAGTTAATATATTAAAAAACATTAAAGGATTAAAAATTATTGGAGAACCTTCTAAAAGAGGAGGTGTTATTTCCTTTATATACAAAGATATTCATTCTCATGATTTAGGTACATTATTAAATACATATAACATTGCCGTAAGAACAGGTCATCATTGCGCTCAGCCAACAATGGAACGTTATAATGTTTCTTCTACAGTTAGAGCATCTGTAGGATATTATAATAATAAAGATGATTTTGAATCTCTTGCAGAAGGAATCTTAAAAGTAAGTAAAGTTTTTGAAAATGTTTAGAAAATTCCTTATATTTATTTTAATATTAAGAAAGTTTAAAAATGAGTACTGAAATGGATAATTCTAATACACTCCTAAAAGAAGCTATAATCGAAGCTTTAGGAACAGTATACGACCCTGAAATACCGGTTAGTATATGGGAATTGGGCCTTGTATATAATATAGATATAGATGAGAAGAATAATATTTTAATTACTATGACATTAACTACTCCTAATTGTCCTGAAGCAGAGACTATTCCTGATAGAGTTGCAGAAGCGGTTTCGAAATGTGATAATGTAGGAGATGTAAGAGTTGAAATAGTTTGGGAGCCTACTTGGACTCAAGATAATATGAGTGAAGCTGCTCGCCTTGAATTGGGCTTTTTTTAAAAGGAATAAAAATGAAAAAAACATCTCAACCTAGACCTGAAATATTAACTATTACTGATAGAGCTTTGAAGCGTATAAAAGCTATCTTAAAAGATGCTCCTAAAGATACAATAGGTGTTAGATTTGGAGTAAAAACGGGGGGGTGCTCAGGTATGACTTATGATGTAACTTATGCCTCGGAAGAGAAACTAACTGATGAGAAAATTGTCAAAGAACATGTAAATATATATATTGATGCAGCCGCTACTTTGTTTTTAATTGGCTCAGAAGTTGATTGGAATCAGGATAAACTTCAGTCAAGTTTTACTTTTATTAATCCAAATGAATCGGCTAGATGTGGTTGTGGAGAATCTTTTACAGTTTAGTTTATATTTTTTTTGATAGAAAAATAGCTAGCTTAGTAATTTTTTTTATACCTTTAGTCATTAAGTAATAACCTTTAGCATCTTGGGCATCATGCTCTAAAGCAGTATTTTTATGTTCAATTTCCTCTTCTCTAAATTTTTTAATAATTTCTATAAGTTCTTTTTCTGTATTATCATGTTTTAAATTATTTTGCTGTTCTTTATAATGTTCTTCTATGACTTCCTCTACTGCTACTGTGCAGGCCATAGCAGCTTTTCTATCTATTAAAGCAGTAGATAATCCAAGCAAATATCCACCTACACTCCATAATGGTGAAAGTGCAGTCGGTCTTATTCCTCTTTCAATTAGTATTTTATTGAATGTATCTAAATGTATTTTTTCTTGACTAGCCATTTTTTGAATAATTTTATCATCTTTAAAGACTTCTAATTGTCCTTCATAAATTTTTTGTGCTCCAAATTCACCAGCTTGGTTAACTCTTATCATATCAGCTATGATTTTCTTTTTAGCCTTATTATTAGTTAAAGTATTTTTCATTATTGTTCTTCTCTTTTATTAAACTTAACTATAAATATAGTTAGAATTATTAGAGAAACTAGTCCATATATGAAGCTCCATTGAACTAAGGTTATATTAAACAATTTTGGTGACATTTGATCGCATTTAGCAATAGGTTCATTTTTATTTATATTCTTTAACTCTTCAGTCAAACTGCCTATATTTTCTGTCATTCCTGAGCATTCTAAAGATGCTGCCCACCATTGTAGCTCTATACCTAAATGCCAAAAACTAACAGATACAATAATAATAAATAATATACCTAATAATATAGGTATAATTTTGTTATTAGAATAAAATATTCCCACTAAACTTACTAGTATTATGCCGGCATATACATATCTTTGTAGCATACATAAATAGCACGGTTTATATCCTAAAAAATATTGATAGTAAAAAGCAAATAAAAGTGCAAATATTGCTATCATAATTGATAAAAATGATGGATTAAATAAATTATTTTTTAATTTCATACTCAAAAATATATCCATAGCAATAAAAGCATAAAAATAAATCCTATAGTAAAAGTTATAATACTGAAATATTTGTCAATAAATTTTTTAGCAGTATTTCCAAATACTCTAATTATTCCGGTTAATAAAAAGAAGCGTGCGCCTCTTGATAAGAGAGAAGCAATAATGAATATTATTATATCTAAATTCATTCCACCAGAGGCAATAGTGATTAATTTATAAGGTATTGGAGTAAATCCGGCAATAAATACTATTATAGCGCCATTAGTATTATAATTATCTTTAAAAGTAAGAAATTTTTCTTCTAAATGATAAATTTCAATTATATATTGTCCTATAGTTTCCCATAAAAATACTCCGATTAAATATCCTAGAATACCTCCTAAAACAGAAAATATTGTTGTAATTAATGCTAATCTAACCCATTTTAAAGGCCTTGAAAGAGCTATTGGTATAAGTAATAAATCAGGTGGTATAGGAAAAAAAGAACTTTCTGCAAACGCTACCAAAGCCAGGAACTTCTCAGCTTTAGGTTTGGCTGAAAGTTTTAAAATTGTATTATAAAGTTTTTTCAAAATCATATTATATTTCTTTATATTAAATTAAAAACAAATATTTGAAGTCTTTTATACTTTTAGCTATATACTATATAGATATATTTGTGGGAGAAAACTGTGATTAAATATTTTTTAATTTTATTAATACTTGTATATTCAGGTATAACGGTAGCAGGGCCTATGTCTGATTTTAAAGCAGGAGCTGAGTTATCTGAAGAATTATCCTCTAGCCCCACAGGAAAAAGGAATACCCCAAGCTCTGATAGCTTAATTCAATCTATAGAAGCTTTAAACCCTAATAATTCAGATATTTGGAGTGAATTACAAGATAATTTACTAGGAAAAGATATAAATGTTTTGTTTGTTGATGATATCAAACTTATCATGCAAGATTATATTGAAGAAGCACATAAAGTTCCACTAATAGTTACCCTTCCTAAAAGGCTACATAATTTTAAAAACTTTATATTAATTATAGAGAACAATCCCATTCAGCAAGCACTGTCAATAAAACCTTATAGATCTATAGAAGCATTAGGAATGAATATTAGATTAGAAGATGATTCTCCTGTCAGAGCAGCTGTATTAGGTGATAATGGTATATGGTATATTGGCTCAAAAATGGCATTTGTAGCAAGTGCAGGAGGTTGTTCAACCCCTGCTTGTGATCCTTCAGTTGAAGTATGTGAGACAGGAACTATTGGAAAAATTGCTATTAAACAGTATGAGAGAGAAGCTGGTGCAGAAAGAATAAAATTAAAAATTACACATCCAATGGAAACTGGTTTTGTTACAGATTTACAAGGTGAGATTATTCCAGAATATTTTGTAAAAAATATACATGTTGATGATAATGAAGGGCCTATTGCAGATATTACAACATTCGCAGCTTTATCTAGTGATCCTATCATATTATTAGATTTACCTAAGAAAGGTCAAAGTGTGAGAATACATGTCAAAGACTCACTTGGCTTAGAATTCTTTTCTTTTAAAAATAATAATACTATGTAATGAAATTTCTTAATATAATTTTAATTCTGATATTATATTTTTATTCTTATCCTAGCTTCACATCAAATTATTTTGATTTAATACCTATTGAAGTAAGTAAGAATGTCTATGTTATCTTAGGTGATAATAATGATATAAATAAAAATAATGGAGGGGCAATAAGTAATACAGGATTTATAGTAGGTGATAATGGTATACTTGTTATAGATGCCGGTCCAAGTTATCTATATGCCTCTAGTGTTATTGAAATTATTAATTCTTATTCAAAGTTACCTATAAAATATTTAGTGGTAACTCATCATCACGCTGATCATTCTTTTGGTATTTCTAGGTATTTAGAAATCAATACTGAAATAATAATGGCGGAGGCTGAAGCAAAAAGATACTTAAAGTATGGTAATAGGTCACTTAGGCAATTGAGTAGCCTTATAGGAGAAGAATGGTTCTTAAACACAAAAATAAATTCATTTCAATATAAAGAAAAAGAATATCCTGTAAATTTAGACTTAGGCGCAAGGAATATTATTATTGAATTATATGAAGAAGGGCATTCAGATGGAGATTTAATTGTTAAGGATTTAAGTAGCAATACTTTATTCGTAGGAGATTTAGTTTTTGGTCAAAGAGCTCCTACCTCGCCTCATGCAAATATCTATAATTGGAAAAATTATTTAGATGAAATTATAAAAAAAGATTGGGATATACTGATACCAGGTCATGGTAATATTATAAAAAATAAAGAAGATGTGTTACAAACTAAAAAGTGGATTACGTTTATCGATAAAACAGCAAAAGAAGCATCTGCAAATGGTATAAGTGCATTAGAAATTTTTAATAAAGGGCTACCAAATTTTATTAAAGAATATAAATTAGCAAAAGAGACTTGGTATAGAGACCTTCCATTATTAATTAATAAATATGAATTTGATTAGTTTTTTGTTGCCCTATTAAAAATTATATATTACTGATTATTTTTTATTAAGCCACTGTGGCGGAACTGGTAGACGCGACGGATTCAAAATCCGTTTGGGGTAACTCAGTGTCGGTTCGAGTCCGACCAGTGGTACCATAAATATTTTTATCATATAGGAACTTATTTTATGGACTTAGATTCTAAATATTCAAAAAATAAATATACTTCACTTGATCATTTTGTTGAAGAAAATGGTAAAATATATGCAGGCCATCATTATCTAATTGATATGTGGAATTGCCTTTATTTAGAAGATGAAATAAAAATTAAAGATCTACTAATGAGGGCTGCTAAGTCAGCTGGTGCCTCAGTTCTACAAGTAAAAACTCATCATTTTGGCGAAGGGCAAGGAGTTTCTGGAGTAGCTATATTAGCTGAGTCACATATTAGTATTCATACTTGGCCTGAAAGAAGCTTTGCAGCATTTGATATTTTTATGTGTGGAAATACAAACCCTGAATTATCATTAGATTTTTTAACGAAAACATTTAAGCCTAAAAAAATAGATATAAAAAAATTAAAAAGAGGCATTATAAGTTAAACAAATGAGTTTTAATAATATTAATAAATTTATAAATAATTCTAAATTGGAAACTCCTTTTTTAGTAATTGATTTATCATTAGTTACAAAGTCTTATAAAAGTATTAAGAAATTTTTTCCTAATAGTAGAATTTATTATGCGGTTAAAGCTAATCCTGCAAAAGAAATACTGAATAGTTTAAAAAATGAAGGCTCTTATTTTGATGTTTCTAGTAAAAATGAAATAAAATTATGCTTATCACAGTCAATAAAACCGTCAAATTTATCTTTTGGAAATACTGTAAAAAAAGAGAAGGATATTTTATGGGCATATAAGAAAGGTATTGAATTATTTGCTTTTGATTCTGAAGAAGAACTAAATAAAATAGAAAAGAATGCGAAAAATTCTAAAGTTTTTTGTAGGCTTCAAGTTCCAAATCAAGGAGCTAATTGGCCCTTATCTAAAAAATTTGGTTGTTCTGTTAATATGGCAAAAGAATTAATGATAAAAGCAAAAAAGAAGAATCTTTTTCCAGCAGGCTTATCATTTCATGTTGGATCTCAACAAATCAATATAAATAGATGGATAGAGTCTCTCAAACTATGTTTTGAGGTTTATTCATATCTAAAAGATAAGAATATTTTATTAGACTTTATAAATATTGGAGGAGGTATTCCAGTTGATTATACTGATTATAATTTTGATATAGAATCATTTGCTCAAAAATTAAATAATGCAATCAAAAATATATTTAAAGGAGAACCTATACAAATTATTTTAGAACCTGGAAGATCTATAGTTGCCAAAGCAGGAATTATAGAGTCAGAGGTAATTTTAGTTTCAAAAAAAAATAAAAGTGATAAAAAGCGATGGGTCTATTTAGATATAGGTAGATTTGGAGGTTTAGCTGAAACAGAAGCTGAAGCGATACGTTATAAAATAATTCCAGTCAATAATAGCTCTGAGTGTAGTTCTGTAAATATTGCAGGACCTTCTTGTGATGGTGCAGATATTCTTTATGAAAAACATAATTATGAATTACCTATAAATTTAATGTCAGGCGATAAGGTTAGATTTTATGCAGCAGGAGCTTATACTTCAGTTTATGTTTCTGATTTTAATGGCCTACAAAGATTAAGAGAATATTTCATTAAATAAAATTAACTGTTAAATTTCTTTTATCCACTGCGGTAAATTAAATGAAGATTGGTGAATTTCTTTTGTATAATATTTTGTATATAGTTTTTTAATTATTTTATATTTTTTATCTATATTTGTTGGTTTCGATAAGTTTATTTCATTTGATGACCATGTTAATGTCATATAACCACCTATATATGTTGGTACAACGGTTAAATATACCCCAGAATATTTAAAAATAGACTTTAATTGTTTTTTTGCATCTTTAAGTTCATTTTTTTGAAAAAAAGGCACTCCATTTTGAAATACAGCTATTCCATTACTAGATAGAGCTTTTTTTATATTTTTATAAAAATCAAGTTGAAATAATTTCTTTCCAGGTCCTATTGGATCCGGTCTATCTGCTATAATTAAATCAAAATAATTGTTAAAATTATCTTTTGAAATAAATTTTGAAGCATCTTCAATTATAATATTTACTTTAGGGCTTTTTAAAGATTCACAATTAATTTTTTTTAAATATTTATTACTTAAATCTATTACATCTTTATCAATTTCACATATAAATATTTCTTTAATTGAATTATGTTTTAGTACTTCAGAAGCAATTGCCCCATCGCCTCCACCAATAATCAAAACTTTTCTGATATCTCCGTGAGATATTATTGGCAAATGACTTAGCATTTCCGAATAATAATAATGATCAAATTCTGTTATTTGTATTACTTTATCTAAAGTCAAAATTCTTCCAAAATATTTTGAATCAAATATTAATATATTTTGGTATTTACTTTTTTTGCGAGCTATAATTTTTTCTATAGTGATAGTCTGGTTATATTTTTTGTACAGGTTCTCAGTAAATTTTTTCATTTTATATAAATATAATTATTTTCTTGTTATCCATTGCTTGCCCATTTTCCAGGTAAACATAGGACGATTCTCTAACTTTCTTTTTATTAAAGAGATATCACCATTATATTCTAAAAGTTCATTTATCATAAATTCTGTTACATCTGCCATTGGAAGTTGAGTTGCTACTTTAAGAGGTATCCACTTGATTTCTACTAATTCACTTGTAGTTTTTATTTTTCCTAAGAGGTGCTTTGCATCTGCCATAAAAAATCTAGCATGAAAACGTATAGGACTAAAAGTCGGTGTAATTGCTCTGCCTAAATAAACAAGCTTTGCTAAGTCTGGGACTAACCCTTTTTTTGACATAATGGTTATACCATTATTTATATGCTCATCATTTATATGTGAAACATTTTTCGCTTTTTTACCTAGTATTAAGCCTGTTTCCTCAACAGTTTCTCTAATAGATGCAATTGCAAGGGCATTAGCAGCTCGAGTATTATTAGAAACTACTAATTTTTTTATAATATTATTATTTAATTGAGTAGTTTCAGGAATTTTGTAGTCACTTTTATCTAAAACACCGCCAGGAAAAACCCATGCTCCTGGCATAAACCGAGTTTTTTCAGATCTTTTTCCCAATAATACTTTTACTTCTTTTTTAGTTTTTTTTAATAATACTAGACTCGCGGCATTTCTAATTCGTGCTACTTTAGTACCATTTTCTTTTTTAGGAGTGAACTTTAGCTCTTTTTTAACCATACTTCTTGCTATATATTTTTTTTGCTGCATTATTTTATGTTTTTTCATTCTAAGAAGGTTATAATCTATTATATTTTATATATATTTATTATTCAAAGGTACACCGATTTATAAAAAAAGTTAGGAGTAAATTTTTGGAAGATAGCAAAAC
>JAQWLZ010000011.1 GCA_029247025.1 Alphaproteobacteria bacterium
CCCAATGCCATCTATGACTTTTAGAATAGACAATATGATATATTTCTCCTGTACGATTTGAAAATATTTGGTCTGTCTCCACTAAATCATTTTTAGGAATAGATTGAGCATCTGCAAATGCTAGAGGAAATCTTTTTACAGGACCATTAATAGCTCTCCAAACATTAAGTTGCACAATTCTACCCCCTTCTTTAAGAAGGTTATTATAATTGTTTATACCTAAAACATCTTTTGCTCTTTGTGGACCAGACAAATCTGTATAATCTGCATGCACCCTATCAGCAGGTCCTCTCAAACCATCTGGATTCTTTGCTCCAAATTTCCCATCAGACCTTCTCGTATAATCAAATATTATAACGTCATCTGCTTTCATATATTTTATTAAAAAATCTTTTAACTCTTTTTCATATACTTTACTAACTTCCTCATGATCATAAAAGTTTATTACTTCAGATTTATGCTTTAATAATTGAAAGCCATTATTTTCAAATGTGAACGACATGCTACTGTCTCTGACATCATGTATCAGAACTGACTTATATTCTGTTTCAAAATGGATTTTAGGAACTGTTCCAGTATATTCAGAACTTTCAAATATAGGTTTAGTATCTTGAGGAACTATAAATTTTAAATTAGCTTCTAAATTATTTTTCATTAATAAAATTTCCTAATATGCTAAATATAATTATATTAAAAAAAACATATTTACAAGAATAATAGATTGCTCAATAGTATTCACAATATTGTTTATATTAAATAAATTCAACACTTTAAATTAGAGACATTTATGAAGAGAAAAATTACTAGAAGAGGTTTTATAAAAAAACATTCTCAAATTATGCTATCTGTTAGTCTAGCATCTTATTTTTCTATTCCTATGAATGTTATTCCCCTATACGCAAATGACGCAATAAAAATAGATAATATTCATAAAAAAAATGATCTTACTATACTTAATGATAGACCTATTAATGCAGAAACTCCTCCGCACTTATTAAACGATTCAGTCACGCCTACTAATCGTCACTTTGTAAGAAATAATGGCATAATGCCAAATTTAACTTCTAATGAAGTTAATAATTGGACTTTAAAAATAGAAGGTAATGTTCACAAAGAAAAATTATATACTATAAAAGACCTCAAAGAAAATTTTGAAGTTATTTCAAAAGTACTACAATTAGAATGTGGAGGAAATGGTCGTGCTTTTTTTTCACCTCCTACCCCAGGAAATCAATGGACATATGGTGCAATTTCCTGCTCTGAATGGACAGGAGTTAGATTGTTAGATGTTTTAAAAGCGTCTGGAATTAAAGATACATCTATTTATACAGGACATTATGGAGCAGATATTCATTTATCTGGAAATGAAAACAAAGATGCAATTTCTAGAGGAGTTCCCATCAAAAAAGCTCTAGATGTAAATAATATTATTGCTTTTAGTATGAATGGAAAAAACATACCAAAGATTCATGGTTCTCCACTAAGATTAATTTGTCCTGGTTGGCCTGGTTCCACATCACAAAAATGGCTAACAAAAATAAAAGTATTAGATCATGTTCATGATGGGACAAAAATGACCGGTAAGTCATATAAAATTCCTAAATATTCAACGAAGCCTGGAAACAAAGTATCAGACTCAGATTTTAAAATAATTGAGTCTATGCCTGTAAAATCCTTAATAACATTCCCTAAAACTGGGCTTACTCATTATTCACTTAAACTTAATGTTAACGGCCATGCATGGGCCGGAGATAAAAATATCAAAAAATTAGAAATTAGTATAGATTATGGTGTCACCTGGATTGAAGCAAATTTATTTAATCCTATAAATAAATATGCATGGCAGGATTGGAATATAGAAATTATTTTTCCAAGTAAGGGGTACTATGAGATATGGTCAAAAGCAACTGACGAAGATAATATTTCTCAACCATACGATATTAATTGGAATCCTAAAGGATACCTTAATAACACAATTCACAGAATTCATACAGTTATCAATGTTTAAAAATATAAAATTTACACTATTTTTTATACTACTATTTATAATTAAGAATATATCTTTTGCCAATGACTCAGATACTTTATCAAATAAAGAATTATTAAAATATAATTGTTCATCTTGTCATTCTTTAAACACTATTTATCAACAAAGATTATCTAAAGAACAGTGGAAAGAAATTATATTATTAATGTATTCCGAAAATGACATGCCTAAAATGATTAAAAAAAAGGAAGATATATTAATTAATTATTTAGCTAGTAATTATGGCAACTAAATAATTAACCTATTCTTGGTTTATTTTATCAAATAAAACATTATTGATTTTTACTTTTAGACATTTTGTGTATTCTTTTGAGCTTTCATTATTATATTCTTCAAAGCATTCTTTTTTAATTTCTTCTATATCTAATGGTCCTGCAATTACACTAAGAGAAAAAAATAAAGATAAAATAATGTAATATTTAATCATATTTAATTACAATTTCTATAAATAATGTTAAAATTATATTTTTAACTTAACATAATATAATAATGATAAAAACAGATAAATATGGAATAGTTTTTAATAAACTCAAATCTAATACAATTAATCATTGGAAATATTATACTCAACATGAGTTTGTTAAAAATATTGGCAATGGAAACTTAGATAGAAATTTATATATAAAATACTTAAAGCAAGATTATGTTTTCTTGATACATTTCTCTAAAGCATGGGCTTTATTAGCGGCAAAATCTAATTCCGTAAATGAAATGAGAATAGCCAGCGCAACACTAAATGCTCTTGTTAATGAAGAAATACAATTGCATATTAAAACGTGTAAAGCTGAAGGCATAACAGAAGAGCAATTATATCAAACAGAAGAAGAATTAAATAATTTGGCTTATACTAGGTTTGTTCTTGAAACTGGATATTCAGGAGATTTTTTAGACTTACTAGTAGCTTTATCTCCATGTGTTTTTGGGTATGGAGAAATAGGATTATATTTAAAATCAATTTCAAAAAATGATAACCCATATATTAACTGGATAAATACTTATTGCAGTATAGAATATCAAGAAGTATGTATGAATATAGGAAATTTACTTGATAACGCTACTGAAGACAGATTAGGAAAAGATTTTGCAAATAATATTATATGGCCTAAATTAAAAAAAACATTTCTAACAGCAACTAAGCTCGAAATTAATTTTTGGAAAATGAGTTTAAGACTGGAGTAATTTAATGGATTTTTCTTTAACAGACGAACAGAACGATCTACTTAATACGCTTAATAATACTATAAATAATTTTGATGATGATTATTGGCTTGATTGTGATAATGCAGCCAAATATCCTAAAGAGTTTGTTGATACAATTGCTAAAGGGGGATGGCTTGGAATAGCAATGCCAACCGATTATGGAGGAAGTAATTTAGGTGTTACAGAAGCCTCTCTCATGATGATGCTTATAGCTGAAAAAGGTGGAATGACTGCAGCATCTTCCATACATATGAATATATTTGGGCCTAGTTCCATAGTAAAATTTGCTTCTAAGAAGCAAAAAGATAACTGGTTACCAAATATTATTAGTGGACAAAGTAAAATGTGTTTTGCTGTTACTGAACCGGATACAGGCCTAGATACAACGAGACTAAAAACAAAAGCAGTTAAAAATAAAGACCATTATATAATAAATGGAAGAAAAATATGGACATCAACAGCCCAAATTACAAATAAAATAATGATTATAGCTAGAACCTCTGAAAGATATAAGCTTAAACCTACTAATGGTTTAAGTTTATTTTATACTGATTTTAATAGAGATAACATTGAAGCCAGAGTTATAAATAAAATGGGAAGAGCAGCCGTAGACACTAATGAGCTATTCATTGATAATTTGAAAGTACCGGTAGGAGATATTATTGGAGAAGAAGGAAAAGGTTTTTCTTATTTAATACATAGCTTAAACCCTGAAAGAATTCTAGTTGCTGCTGAAGCATATGGAATTGCAAAAAACGCATTAGAAAGAGCTGTGAAATATGCGAACGAAAGAATTGTTTTTGATAGAAAAATTGGACAAAACCAAAGTATACAGCATCCTCTTGCAGAATCTTGGGCTAAATTAGAATCTCTAAAATTACTAATCTTAAAAGCTGCAAATTTATATGATAATAATTTACCATGTGGTGTTGAGTCTAACGCAGCTAAATATCTTGCAGCAGAATATGGTATGGAAATTTGTAAGCAAGCTATTGCAACTCATGGAGGTATGGGATATGCGAAAGAGTATCATGTAGAGCGACTTTTCAGAGAAATGATGATCCCCTACCTAGCCCCAGTAAGCCAACAATTAGTTTTGAGTTATATCGCAGAAAAAGCTTTAGGTCTGCCAAAATCATACTAAGGAAAAGTCCTATTTAGAACTTTTCCAAAAAATAATAATTTCTAATTTGAAGGAGCAGTATACTCTATATCAGAAATTAATTTAGAAGCCGCCTGCATAGTATCAGTAGAAATTAGCTGAATAGCTTTATAATCTGCTATGGCTCCTCCTAAAAATATACCTTTTGCTGCTACAGCTAAATATTCTGTCATTGAAGGAAATTCAGCAATCATCATCATATGATAATATTGGCCTTGCATCCCATAAGAAGCTATAAACTTTCCCCCTAAAGGTTCAATCATTTTTTTCATAACTTCTTTTCTATCGTCACCACTCAGAAAAATTGCTTTCATAGCTTCTGGTGTATATTTAAATTTTACCATCATAGTAATCATTGTAAACTCTCCTAAAGAATTTACGAGAGCAACTAAATGCTGCTCTCGTATATATTATTATTTATTCCAGGTAGCATAACCACCAGCTGATCCATCAGCCCAGTTTGTAACAGTATGGCCTATAAAATATCCACCCGATCCAGACATACCTTCATATTTTCCTGTACCGCCAGTATAAGTGAAAGTGCCTTTATCCGGTTGCCCTAACTTTCCAGCAAAATCACCCCACTCAAAATATATTTCATCGCCATCTAAATCTTTTCCATAACATACGCCAGCAGCTTCATATGTACCTGCTACAAAATTAAATTTTTGCCATGCAGGACATCTAACTGACATTTTATGAAATAAACCACCATCACCAGCATCACTTTCAAAAGAACCACTAAATTCTCCTGACCACCAGCCAGCACCTTCGCCCATTGGATGAAATTTTCCTGTAGCGTGCCAGCCAAAATAACCAACAGCCTTTTCTGCTGCTAAAGAAGGACCAGCAACAAATATTGATAAGGCAATTGTAATTAATATAGATTTAATTAAATTCATATATTTTCTCCATTATAGATTATAAAAAACCATCTTCCCATAAAAATTATTATAATGTCAATATTAAATACTAGCTGTATTTAATTGCTAATAATAAATATTGTTAATTTAAATAAATACGTTAATATTTATAAATTATTAATAAAGGGTTTAATCATGAAAATATATGAATTTAAAAGAGCTCCTAACCCAAGAAGAGTTCAAATGTTTCTAGCAGAAAAAAAGATTGATGTTGAGTACGTACAAGTTAATGTACGTAATGGTGAAAATAGAGAAAGTGATTATTTATCTATAAATCCAAAAAGTGGAGTACCTGCCCTTCAGTTAGATAATGGTAATGTTATAGCAGAAAGTATGGCTATATGTAGATATTTTGATGCCGTTCAACCGGAACCTTTTCTATTTGGGGAATCTCCAGAAGAAAAAGGCTTAGTAGAAATGTGGAATAGAAAAATAGAAATTGAAGGCATGAATCCAGTTGGTGAATGTTTAAGAAATTCCTCAGAAGCTTTTAAAGATAGAGCAGTTCCAGACCCAAGAATGACCAAACAAATACCAGAATTAGCTGAGAGAGGCAGTATGTTAGCAAATAGATTTTTAGGTGATATAAACGAAAGGCTATCAAAGAATAAATATGTTGCTGGTGAGAATTTCTCTATGGCAGATATAAATTTATATGTATTTCTAGATTTCGCTAGTTGGGTAAAAGTAATCCCTACAGAAGATCACCAAAGTCTAATAAAGTGGAAAGAAGTTATTAGTGCGAGAGAATGTGCTAAAGTATTTGAGAGTTAAAAAGTATTAAGTTTAAGATTTTTTATTATAGTTAGATCTTAAATTCATATAACCTAACTCCGTTAAGCTTGATAATTTAGTTGCTTTTGTCCAATAACTAGACCAACTTTCATATACTCTTTTTGTAAATTCATTTTCTTTGGATTTTTCTATTAAAATTTCTGAAGCAGCATTAAACATTGCGTCGGTCACATCTTTAGGAAAACTTTTTATCTTAACTTTATGTTTGTTTAATAGAACATCTAGAGAAAATGCATTACCAGCTGTCATTTCTGATAACATTCGAAAAGCCTCATCACCTGCTGCGTACTTAATAATATTTTGTAAATCATTTGGAAGATTATTATAAGCCTCAAGATTAACAGTTAAACCTAGAGCACTTCCAGGTTCTTGAATTCCTGGAGCATAATAATATTTTGCAATTTTATGAAATCCAAATGCTAAATCATTATACGGTGCTATCCATTCTACTGCATCAATAGCTCCAGATTGAAGAGCGGGCAACAGCTCTCCTCCAGGCAAATTAACTGGTATAGCTCCAATTCTAGATAGCATATCACCCCCTAACCCAGGAATTCTCATTCTTAAACCTTTTAAATCATCTAAACTATTAATTTCTTTTTTAAACCAACCTCCGACATTACACCCTCCTGTTCCGGCAAGAAATGCTTTAAGTCCAAATCCATTATAAAGTTCATCCCATAATTCTTGTCCGCCCCCAAAGTATAACCAAGCAGCATGCTCTTGAGCAGTTAAGCCACCTGGAACACAAGTAAAAAATGGCATAGCAGAATGTTTTGCTGTCCAATAATATGGAGCGTCGTGTCCCATTTCAGCAATACCCTCACGAACAGCATCAAAAACTTCAAAAGGTGGAACTAATTCTCCAGCACCATAAATTTTTATCTCTAATCTTCCATCTGACATTGCATAAATAGAGTCAGCAATTCTTTTTACACCTGTTCCTAGTGCAGGAAAGTTTTTAGGCCAACAGGTTACCATCTTCCATTGAATTTTACCTTTAGCTATTGCTGGTGCGGATAAAGTAGATGCTGCTGTTAATGTTCCAAATCCAATTGTTCGTTTTAAAAAATTTCTTCTTTTCATAGCTAACTCTCTAATTTTTTAATCTAATGAAGCTAAAATAAATTCTTTTCCTACATTTACAGTCTCTTTTTTTAATTCTTCTATATTTTTAGCACAAACTTGCTCCATAATGTTTTCTATTTCATCTTTTATAATATAGTGAGCATGTGCTGCACCTTGAGTCCCTACTGCCGCTAGTCCTATCAGAAATGGTCTGCCAATCATTACAAAATCAGCTCCTAACATTAAACCTTTTACTACGTCCTGACCAGAATAAAATCCACTATCTATTAATATTGGAAAATCATTTCCTACATCTTTTCTGATATTTGGAAGTACTTGTAAAGGACTAGGGGCAATATCTAGTTGCCTACCCCCATGATTTGAAAGATAGATTGCATCAACATAATCCTTAGCTTTTAGAGCATCTCTATTATCCATTAATCCTTTAAGAACTATTGGCCCTTTCCATATATTTCTAACCTCTTCTAAATAGTCCCAATCTAAATATCTATCCATTTGACTTCCAGCATAACCTTTACTTATTTTTTTATTACCCTGACTATTTTTATATTTATCCATAGTAGCAAACTGAGGCATTCCATTTTTTAAAACACCTAATGACCAAGTTGGCGAAATTGCAGCCTGCAAAATTGTTCTTAGATTTATTTTTGGAGGAACAGATACACCAGCCATTCTTAGACGTTCCCTCCTGCTTGAAGCGGGTATATCAGACGTTATTACTAAAACTTCATATCCACTATCAGTTGCTCTCTTTAGTAAATCATCTCTTATATTTTTATCTTTTGGAGGATAAAGCTGAAACCAACCGTTATTATCTAAATGCATTCCAACTTTTTCAATAGATGCACAGGCAACAGTTGAAAGAGTATAAGGAATATTAACCTTATTAGCTAACTTTGCTAAAGTTACTTCTGCACCAGGCCATATCAAACTTGTCATACCAACAGGAGCTATTCCAAAAGGAGCATCATAAGTTCTATTAAAAAGCTTTGTTTTTAAGTTAGCCTCAACTGTTCCCTTAAGATACCTAGGTGTCAAAAATATATTTTTTAAAATTTCCTGATTATGATCCATAGCTCTATCATATCCAGTACCTGAAAATAAATATTCTGCAGCAAAATGTGGCATTCTTTTTATTGCCCTATCTTTCATGTCAGATATTCTAGGATATTTATCTGCTAAATTACTCAATTATATAACTCCATAAATTATTTAGTATTTTTAACAATGACAGAAAATCCTAATAATTCTATTCTTTTTATAATATTATTAGCATGCTCATTATGTCTTGTTTCTAAAGTAATTTCTAG
>JAQWLZ010000026.1 GCA_029247025.1 Alphaproteobacteria bacterium
ATTTTGATCCAATTCTTCCATCTAATCCAATACCTTTAGCAACTTCTTGTATATCTGCTCCAACTTTTTCACAAATATCAGACATTTCATTTATAAAAGTTATTTTAGTA
Organism: Alphaproteobacteria bacterium; assembly: GCA_029247025.1. Classification (GTDB taxonomy): domain Bacteria; phylum Pseudomonadota; class Alphaproteobacteria; order TMED109; family TMED109; genus TMED109. The sequence goes on from JAQWLZ010000026.1 coordinate 111, forward strand.
GCCAAAAAACCATTTGCTGCATATTTAATTAGTTCAGCAGTTTCTCTTTTTGAAAAAAGTATTGGAGTTTCTCTTAAATTTAATGGCCTGTATAATTTTTCTAAAATAGATTTTGCAAAATTGCTTTCTACTCCACATATAACCCGATCAGGTCTCATAAAGTCCTCTATTGCAGATCCTTCTCGTAAAAACTCCGGATTAGAAGCAACTTCAAAGTTTTTACTTACTTTAAGTTCTTTTCTATAGTTCAACATATAAGATTCTATTTTTTTACCAGTACCTACCGGAACGGTAGACTTAGTTACTATTAATTTAGGCTTATCTGTTAAGTCAATTAAACCTGCAATTTCCTCAGCAACATCGAAAACATATTTTAAATCTGCTTTATTATTATTTGCATTAGTTGGAGTACCTACTGCTATAAATATTGCATCACTATTCTTAAAATGTTCTGATAAATTTGTTGAAAAGAATAACCTTTTTGCTTTCACATTTTTTTTTACTAAACTCTCTAAACTTGGTTCATAAATAGGTATTAACCCATTATTTAAATTATCTATTTTATTTTTATCTTTATCAATGCAAGTTACATTAAAGCCAAATTCAGAAAAACAGGCTCCAGATACTAAACCTACATAACCCGTTCCTATAATTGAAATATTCATATATTTAATCCTTAATTAAGTTTTTATTTATTATTTCAATAACTTGATCTTTGTACTTATCATTATTAATAGCAATTGATAGTTGTGCCTCTAAAGCTCCCATTACATTTCCACAATCAAATCTATTTCCTTCAAATTTATAACCAATAACATTTTCAGAAATGATTGAATTTTTTATAGCATCAGTTAATTGAATTTCTCCTCCAAAACCTGTTTTAAGCATCGATAATTCTTTGATTATATTAGGTGATAAAATATATCTACCTATTACAGCTAAATTTGAAGGAGCCTTTTCTTGGTCAGGCTTCTCTATCATATCTCTTACATGATAAATATTTTGATTGTTCTTTAAAAAATCTATTACTCCATATTTTGATATATTATTTTTATCTACTTCTTGAATAGCAACTATATTACATTTATGTTTTTTATATACATCTATCATTTGTTTTATACACGGCACATCTGACACTACTAAATCATCAGGTAAAATAACTGCAAAAGGTCCTGATATGTAATCTTTAGCGCACCAAATAGCATGGCCTAAACCCATGGGTTTATCTTGTATTACTTCAATTAAATTTTCTTCTGGTATTACATTATTCGATATAATATCTAAATATTCAGAATTTTTATCTCTTAATTCATTTTCTAATTTGTTATTTTTTCGGAAATAATTAGTTATAGATTGTTTATCTGGAGAACTAATAAAAATAAACCTTTCAATTCCAGCTTTTATTGCTTCACTAACCGCATATTCTATTAATGGTTTATTTAAAATTGGTAATAATTCTTTAGCTACTAATTTTGTTACTGGTAAAAATCTTGATCCAAGTCCAGCTACTGGAAATACTACAGTTTTAATTTCATTTGAAGAATCCAAATACTTATCCATTTTTTTTAGCTACAACAAAAAGATTATAATTCTATTACATCTTCAATGTGCATTTGTAAACTTTCTCTTCCATTCCATTCTGATATTTTCAATCTTCCAATAACATGAGCATGATAATTATTCAAAAGGCTTTTTCCTAGCTCTGTTCCAACACTTCTAAAAGCAATAGCATCTAATCTATGATTGGTTGAGTCAGATATACTACATTTAATATGGTTTTCCCCAACAATTTTAGGATTAAATAAGTTAACATTTTTTATGATAAATTTTGGTTCAGGATTACCAGCGCCAAAAGGCTCTACTAATCTTAATTGTTTTATTAAGTCTGGAATAGCGCCACTTACAGATAAAGCCATATCTACAAAATAAGTCTTTTTTATTTTATTATCTTGTTTAGCATTTTTTTTGTTGAGAAATAGTCTTAAATCATTAATTTTATCTTCATTTATTGTTAACCCGCATGCCATAGGATGGCCTCCACCATTTACCAAAATCCCTGACTGTTTTGCCATTGTTATAAGACCACCTATATCTATTCCAGATAAAGACCTTCCAGAACCCTTGGAGTTGTCTCCATTTTTAGCTATTATAATAGCTGGTTTATTATATTGCTCAACTATTCTACTAGCCACAATTCCTATTACTCCAGGGTGCCAATTATCACCACATAGTACTAAAATAGAATCATTATTATAATTTTCAGCTATTATTTTTGATTCTTCTAAAACATCAGATTCTAGTTTTTTCCTCTCCTCATTAAGTGTATTTAAATGAATTGATATTTTCTTGGCATAATTCATATCATCTGTTGTAAGTAACTTTGCCCCAAGGTCTGACTCTCCAACTCTTCCACCCGCATTTATTCTAGGCCCTAATACAAAGCCAGCATGAAAAACATTTGGGATATCTTCTACATTAGAAATTTCAAATAAAGCATTTATTCCTGTATTTTGCCTCTTTGACATAACTTTAAGCCCATGTTTAACAAATGCTCTGTTAGGTCCAACCAATGGCACCACATCACAAACTGTGCCTAATGCTACTAGATCTAAAATTGAAGATAAATTAATAGAATTTTCTTCTTTAATAAAGCCTATATTTATTAATTTATGTTTTAGAGCACCAACTAACATAAAAGAAACACCCACCGCAGCAAGCATTCCTAAATTAGTGGTATCATCTATTCTATTTGGGTTTACTAGAGCTATGGCATTTGGCAATTTAGCTTCTGGAGCATGGTGATCCACTACTATTATATCTAAATTAATTTTTTTAGCATAATCTAACTGACTAAATGAAGTGATACCGCAATCAACAGTAATAACTAAACTTATGCCTTTATCTTTTAAAGACTTTAAGGCATTTTCATTTGGTCCATAACCTTCTTTTTGTCTATCTGGTATATAAATAGTTGGTTCAACTCCAAATTGCTTAAACGATTTATATAATACTGCTGATGAAGTTGCTCCATCCACGTCGTAATCTCCAAAAATTGCAATTTTTTCTTTATCAATAAATGCTTTAGAAATTCTATCTACAGCAAGAGACATATCTTTAATTAATAATGGAGATGGCAGGTGTTTTTTAAGGCTAGGTTCTATAAAATCCTCTACACTGTCTATTTCTATATCACGAGCACAAATAATACGAGCAAGAAAATCACTTATTTGTAAATCTTGAACTATTTTATTTACTTTTCTATCTTCTATATGTTTTAAAGACCATGATTTTTGTTTTACAGAATTATAATAATTGTTGCTCAATATTAATCTTCAATGATACTTTTTTTTGAAAAATTATGTTCAGCTGAAATAGTTCTTACTGTACCCGTTTTTGATCTCATTATTATAGACTCCGTGCTGGCTCCCGAATTCCATCTTCTGACTCCTCTTAACATTGAACCATCGGTAACTCCTGAAGCAGCAAACATTACTTCTCCATGAGCTAATTCATTTAAACTGTATATTTTATTATAATCAGATATTCCTAATCTATCAGCTCTACTTTTTTCATCATTATTCCTAAATGTCAGTCTTCCCCACATTTGACCACCTATGCACCTTAGTGCGGAAGCTGCTAATACACCTTCTGGAGCACCACCACTTCCAACATACATATCAACCCCTGTTTCTTTACTAGCAGTTGCTATAATTCCAGCTACATCACCATCAGAAATAAGCATTATTCTTGCTCCTGCCTCTCTAGTCTTAGCAATTAATTCTTCATGACGTGGACGGTCTAATATACATACTACTAAATCTGAAACATCAAGACTTTTTGCTTTAGCTAAATTTTTAAGATTACTGTGTGGAGAATCATCAATATTTACAATATCTTTTTCAAGACCTGGGCCAACAGCTATTTTATCCATATATACATCAGGAGCATTTAAAAAACCACCATCAACTGCCATTGCTATAACTGCGAGAGCATTAGGCCCTCCAGTTGCACATATAGTAGTACCTTCAAGTGGGTCTAAAGCTATATCAATTTTTGGACCATTACCAGTACCCACTTTTTCTCCTATGTATAACATTGGAGCTTCATCTCTTTCTCCTTCCCCTATAACAACAGTTCCTTCTATATCCATTGAATTCAAAGCTATACGCATAGAGTCTACTGCAGCCTGATCCGCAGCTTTTTCATCTCCTCTTCCCATCCATTTAGATGCAGATAAAGCTGCAGCTTCAGTCACCCTAACAACTTCTAAAGCAAGATTTCTATCTAAAATACCAGTCTCATTTCTTTCAATCATTTTGAACTCCTATTTATATATTTTCTACTCTAATTAAATATGATTTATTTATAATAGTCTCTAAATTATCTATCTTTTTTATAGCATTAATTATATCTAATTCATCACATAGGTGCGTTAATATTATGATGAACTGTGTATCTTCACCTTTATTTCCATCTTGAATAACAGAATCTAAAGAGATACTATGCTCATTTAAAATTGAAGTTATACTTGCTAAAACTCCTGATACATCTTTCACTATAAATCTTAAATAATATTTTCCTTTTCTGGACATTATATTTATATATTCATAGTTACTATTTAACAAATTTATATTATTTACAGATTTACTGCTTCTAGCAGCATTAATAATATCAGATACAACAGATGATGCAGTAGGCTCAGCCCCTGCACCTTCTCCAATAAAAGTTATCTCTTTACTATAATCACCCTTTATAAAAATGGCATTTAAAGCTCCTCCTATACCTGCAGTAATAGATTCTGATGTACATAAAACAGGGTGCACTCTAAAATCTAATTTATTTTCAACTAATTTTGCAATACATAAAAGTTTAATTTTGTAGCCAAGTCTGTTTGTATATTTGATATCTTCAGCTGATATTGAAGTAATACCCTCTACATAAACTTTGTTTAAATCTGGTTCAATCCCAAAAGCTAATAATCCTAAAATTACTAACTTTTGTGCAGAATCAATTCCTTCTATATCAAAAGAAGGATCTGCTTCAGCAAAACCTAGCTCTTGAGCTTTAGCTAACGATTCTTCAAAAGTCTTCCCATTATTAGTCATATCAGACAAAATATAGTTACATGTTCCATTTAAAATGCCATATATCTCTAGTATATTATTTGCTACCAAACCATCTTTTATACCATTTATCACTGGAATTGCTCCTGCTACAGCAGCTTCATAATAAATCTGAACAGTCTTATTAGAAATTCTAAAATTTAAATCATATCCATGTTTTGCAATTAATGCTTTATTTGCTGTGATAAAATATTTATTATTTTCTATGGCTGAATATGCTAATTCTTTAGCGAGACCATCACTCCCCCCAATTAATTCTACTATAGCATCAATATCTTCTCTTTCCGTTAATTTAATTGGAGATTCTTCCCAATCATATTTATTAATATTTATTCCTCTTGGTTTAGAGATATCTCTTGCAGAAATAGCCTTTATAATAATATTCTTTCCAGATTTTTTAGTGATATTAACTAATTGTTCTTCTAACAACTTAATAGTAGCTGTTCCTACAGTTCCTAATCCTATTATTCCTAATGAAAAATCTTTTATACTATCCATTTTTACTTTTCTTTATAATTATCAAAAAATAATTTAACATTTTTAATAGCTTGCCTAATTCTATATTCATTTTCTACTAAACCAATTCTTACAAAACCTTCACCATTTTTTCCGAAGCCAATTCCTGGAGCTACTGCCACTTTTCCATACTTTAATAAAAGTTTAGAAAATTCTAAGGAGCCAATATTAAGGAATCTGTCAGGTAATTTTGCCCACACAAACATTGTTGCTTTAGGTGATTCCATTTCCCATCCTATTCTACTAAATCCTTCTACCAAAATATCTCTTCTTTTCATATATATGGACCTAATTTCATTTACACATTCCTGAGGTCCGTTAAGAGCAGCAATAGAAGCTACTTGTACTGGAGTAAATGCTCCATAATCTAAATATGATTTTATTTTAGTTAATGCTTGAATTAGACTTTTATTGCCTACGGCAAAGCCAACTCTCCAACCAGGCATAGAATAAGTCTTACTTAATGATGAAAACTCTACAGCAATATTTTTAGCTTTTGGAACTTCTAATATTGATGGAGGAATTTCCCCATCAAAATATATTTCTGCATATGCAATGTCAGATAAAATGTATACTTCATATTTAATACATATATCGACTACTTCTTTAAAAAAATCTAAAGAAGCTACTCTTGTAGTAGGGTTGTTTGGGTAATTTAAAACCAATGCTTTTGCCCTATTATTTTTGCTAGATAATATTTTATGTAAGTTTTTAATAAAACTTTCATTTGGAGAACTATCTATTGATATAACTGATGCACCTGCAATAATAAATCCATAAGGATGAATTGGATAACTAGGGTTAGGCACTATCACTTTGTCTCCATTTGAAGTTATAGCTGAAGCTAGATTAGCTAAACCTTCTTTAGATCCTAATGTAACTATAACCTCACTATCTGGATCAACATCTACATTAAATCTTCTTTTATAATAGTTAGCTTGAGCTTTTCTCAAACCTAATATACCTCTTGACACAGAATATCTATGAGATTTTGGATCTTTAATAGTATCACATAATTTATCAACTATATGATTAGGTGTCGGTGTATCAGGGTTACCCATACCAAAATCGATAACATCTTCGCCTAATGAACGTTCATTAGCCTTCATAGAATTCACTTCAGCGAAAACATAAGGCGGTAAGCGTTCTATTCTATCAAAATTATTATTTGTTGCCATGTTATGCCTATTTAACTATAAAATTTTTATAATTTTAATAATGTAATCTTTATTTTTTTCATCTATTGATTTTAAACTAATTTTATTATTATTTACACCGTTAGATAATAGGATACTTTTTATTTCACCCATGACATCTTTTAAGTTAGATTTTATATCATTTGATTGAATAAGAATATTAAAATCTTCATATTTTTGCGCTCTAGCAATTAATATTAAAAAATCCTTATTATCCTCAGTTATAAAAATTTTATTATTTTTAAAAATAAAGTAACCAATTATAATACCACTCTTAGAAAGAATTTCATTTTTATTATCTTGAAGAGTGACAAGATGCGCTAAAGTATTTGATGTTATTGGGATATAATCGTTACTATTATATGAAGACTCCTTGTCTACAGACCAATTAATTAATTCTTTTATATTTTTATCAAAATTATTAATGCTTTTATTTTCACATGAATAAAAAAACATAATAATTAATAAAAAATATTTCTTATATAATTTAAAATAATTTATCATTAATTATTTCCAACTTAAATTTATGGAAACATAGGAAAATTAATTAAACCCTCTGCCTCTTTAAAACCCATCATTAAATTTAGATTCTGTATAGCTTGACCTGAAGCACCTTTAATTAAATTATCAATAACAGAAATAATTATTATTTTATTTGTAATTGGGTCAAATACAGCCTTCATTTTACATATATTTGTTCCTCTAACATCATGAGTTGACGGTAATGTTTCTGAATAATGAACAAACTTTTCTTCTGAATACTTATCTTTTAAACAATTTACAACATCGTCCAAATTAAATTTATCATTAATATTCAAATATATAGTTGATAATATTCCTCTTTTAATTGGTAATAAATGAGGAGTAAATAGAACTTTATATTCAGTTGAGCCAATTTTATCTATTTGACTTTGAATCTCAGGTCTATGTCTATGATTTACTAACCCATAAGCAGAAAAGCTGTCAGACACTTCACCAAAAAGTAAATTCTCTTTTAGAGTTCTTCCTGCACCTGATACTCCTGATTTAGAATCAACAACAATATTTCCATATTGAATAATATTATTATCAATTAAGGGTAAAATTGGAAGCAAAGCTGAAGTCGGATAACAACCTGGATTTGATACAAATCTAGCATTTTTAATTTTTACTCTATTTATTTCAGTTAAACCATATATTACTTCTTCTTGTAATTTTCTAGCTTCATGTTTTTTATCATAGACTTTTTCATACATATAAATATCATCAAATCTAAAGTCTGCAGACAAATCACAAACTTTAATATGCTTTGGAATATCAGAGAGTATTTTTTGTGTCTTTCCATGAGGCAGACAAGAAATTACGGCATCTACTTGAGAAAAATTAATATCCTCAATTTTTTTTAAGTCTGGAAGATTCATGACATTTAAGTGAGGATAAACTTCCAATATACTCTTTCCTGCTTTGCTATCTGCAGTTAGTCCTATAATATTATAGTTATAATTATTTGCTAGAAGCCTTATTGCTTCTACTCCAGTATATCCACTTGCTCCAAGTATAGCTATATTAGCACTATTAGCGTTATTTTTATTTTCTGACATTTAAATACTCCATCAAGAAAGTTTTAAGTAAAAAAAAAGCGGTTGAAAGTTAACAACCGCTTTAATAAAAGAATAAAAAAAAATTTATCTTTTAGAAAACTGAAAGCTTCTTCTAGCTTTTGGTTGTCCATATTTTTTTCTCTCTACTCGTCGAGAATCTCTTTTAATAAAACCAGCTATTTTTAAAGCTCCTCTTAATTCTGGTTCATAAAAAGATAGAGCTTTACTTACTCCATGCCTTAAAGCACCAGCTTGCCCTGTATGTCCACCCCCTACAACAGAACAATGTATATCATAAGTTTCTTTTCGTTCTAATAATTCAAGAGGCTGAGATATTATGATCCTATGTGTTTCTCTTTTAAAATATTTTTCTACTTCAATACCATTAACTATAATCTTTCCTGAACCTAACTTCATCCAAACTCTTGCTATAGAAGATTTTCTTTTTCCAGTAGCATAGCTTCTTCCAAGCTTATCAATCTTTGGGGTATTATCTTGATTCACAATTTCTTCAACTGAATCATCTTTTGGAGTCTCAGTTGCAATTATGTTTTCATCTATATTTATCATTTACTATCTCTTTTATTTTTACTATTCATTACTGAAATATCTACGGATTTAGGTTTCTGAGCCTCATGAGGGTGAGTATCACCAGTATATATATGTAATTTTTTTAATTGTTCTCTACCAAGAGGTCCTTTAGGAATCATTCTTTTAACTGCTAGTTCAAGAGCTTTTTGAGGTTTTTTACTTTCTAAAATTTGTCCATATGTTTCTGATTTAATTCCTCCAGGATAACCAGTATGCCAGTAATGTATTTTGTTATCAGATTTTTTTCCTGTAAGTAAAACTTTTTCTGCATTAATTACAACAACATTATCTCCACAATCCATACTAGGTGTGAAACTTGGTTTATGCTTTCCTCTCACATAATTAGCGATGATAACTGATAATCTTCCTAAAACAAGATTCTCTGCATCAATTAACAACCATTTTCTATCTATATCAGACGGACGAGCTGCATAGGTCTTCATAATACTTTTCTCTCAAAAACGTTTAAACAAATTATAAAAGCGGAGTATGCCTAAAAGGAGCAAACTGTCAATATTTGTAGTCAAAAATCATAAAATAAATTTTATTTTTAAAAATATATTAATATATCATTTATGATATATTATAAATATATTATTACAAAGAATAGCATATTGGATATAAAATGTCTTTAGATATAAATAATCTTCTTAATTATGAAGAAAAAGATACAATAGCAATATTAACCTTAAATCGACCTAAACAACAAAATGCTCTTTCTACAGACTTAATGCGTGCATTGATATCTAAACTTGATAAAATAAAAAATAATAAAAATATTAAAGTTGTAACTTTGTTTGCTAATGGAAATAATTTTTGTGCAGGACATGATCTCAAAGAATTAAAATTAGATAAAAGTGAAAAAAGGTTTAAAGAAATATTTGAACTCTGCAGTCAATTAATGACTAGAATTGTAAAATTACCTAAACCTGTGATAGCTGGAGTTCAAGGAATTGCAACAGCAGCAGGGTGTCAATTAGTGGCGAGCTGTGATTTAGCTATAGCTGCAAAGAATGCTAAATTTGCTACACCTGGTGTAAATATAGGATTATTTTGTTCTACACCTATGGTTGCAGTATCAAGAAATGTAAGCAAAAAGCGTACCATGGAAATGCTTTTGATGGGTAATTTCATTAATGCAAATAAAGCTTTAGATTTTGGTCTAATTAATAATGTAGTGCAAGATGAAAAACTGAAAGGTGAGACGCTAAAGATTGCAAAAAATATATCTACAAAATCTACTGCAACAGTAGCAATAGGTAAAGAAGCTTTTTATAAACAATTAGAAATGGGCCTGGAAGACGCTTATGTATATACAAGCAAAGTTATGAGCTCTAATATGTTAGAAAAAGATGCTCAAGAAGGAATATCTGCTTTCATTGAAAATAGAGAACCTATATGGTCTGATAAATAAAGTTTTAAAAATGAAAAATAAATTAACTTGTACTTATGAAGACCAATATATAAGAAATATTTTAGATAAAACTAAGAATATAGCTATGATTGGACTCAGCTCATCTTGGCAAAGACCATCTTACTTTGTAGCCAAATATTTATTAGATAGAGGTTATAAAGTATTTCCAGTAAATCCAAAAGAAGCTGGAATAAAAATATTAAACCAAAAAGTATATTCAAGTATTTTAGAAATTAATGAAAAAATAGACATGGTTGATATATTTAGAAAATCATCAGATATAGGTATTTTAATAAATGATATATTAAAAATTAAGCCTAGTACGATTTGGCTTCAAATAGGAGTAATTAATTCTAAAATAGATACTCTTGCAAAAAAATATAAAATTAATGTTGTAATGGATAGATGTCCTAAAATTGAATATAGCCGTTTATCTGGAGAATTAGGATGGGCTGGGATTAATTCAGGCACATTTTATAATAAAAGACGAATAATTAGGTCAATTATGAAATAGAAGGTTTAAATGACAGTACCTAAAAATAATCATAAATTTGAAACAAGAACTATACACGCTGGTGCTGCTCCAGACCCAACTACTGGAGCAAGAAATACCCCTATCTATCAAACTACTGCATATACCTTTGATAGTACTGATCACGCAGCTTCATTATTTAATCTTCAAAATTTTGGCTTTATATATTCGCGACTTGGAAACCCTACCGTATCAGTTTTAGAAGAAAGAATGGCAAATCTAGAAAATGGTAGAGCGGCGGTTGCTTGCTCTACAGGACACTCTGCTCAATTATTAGCTCTTCACCCACTAATGGAGCCAGGAGACAGAATAATTGCATCACAAAACCTTTATGGAGGATCCATCACACAATTTAGTCATGCTTTTAAAAAATTTGGTTGGCATGTTGATTTTGTGGATGCAACAAATGTTAAAAATATTAGTAAAATCATAAACCCAAAACATAAATGTATATTTGTTGAAAGTTTATCTAATCCAACTGGAGTAATATTAGATATTGAAAAAATATCATTTATTGCAAATAAAGCAAAAATACCATTAATTGTAGATAATACTATGGCTAGTCCTTATTTATTTAAGCCATTTGACTGGGGAGCTGACATAATAACCCATTCTCTTACAAAATTTGTAGGAGGACACGGAAACTCTATGGGAGGAATAGTAATAGAAAGTGGTAACTTTGATTGGTTTCAATCTAATAAATACCCTTCAATGACAATGCCGACAGAATCCTATCATGGTTTAATTTTTGCTGAAACTTTTGGAGACTTTGGATATTCTATGAAAATTAGGGCTGATTCTTTAAGAGACTTAGGGTCTACTCTTTCACCTACAAATGCATTTTATTTTATTAATGGACTTGAAACTTTACATATAAGAATGGAAAGACATTGTCTTAATGCTTTAAAAATATCAAAGTTTTTAGAAAAAAATAAAAAAATTTCTTGGGTTTCATATGCAGGTCTAGAAAGTAATAAATATAATAAAATTGCAAAAAAACTGATGAATAAAGGAGTTGGTCCTGTATTTACTTTTGGGCTAAAGGGTGGTTATGAAGCTGGCAAGAAATTTATAAGTAAAGTTAAAATATTTTCTCATGTGGCTAATGTTGGAGATACAAGAAGCCTAATTTTGCACCCTGCTTCTACTACTCACAATCAACTATCAGATACTCAAAAAATTAAGGCTGGTGCAGGCCCAGATGTTATAAGAGTTTCTATAGGTCTAGAACATTACCAAGATTTAATTCAAGATCTTAAAAATGCACTGTCAAATGTATAAAATTACTTATTTGGGGCTAATTCATCCATAATAATTACTTCAGGTTTACCATCTAGGAACTCAATCATTGCCTTACCATACTTTTTATAATGATCGGTTTTAGTATGATTTTGTAAAGCTTCTCTGTTTTTATAGCCTTCTAGAACAACATATATAAAAGGCGATTTTTTATATAATCTATAAAATAAATTATCTTCTTCATTTAAATTAACAGCAATAACTAATTTTTTCATAATTTCCTGAAATTCTTTTTCTTTTTCTTCTTTAACTGTGATAGTGGCCATTACGCCTATCATTATAATACTCCTTAGTTATTAATTGGTCGGAACGGCCGGATTCGAACCGACGACCCCTGGTCCCCCAGACCAGTGCGCTACCAGGCTGCGCTACATTCCGTCAAATATTTATTCACTATTAATTATATTATTAATATCTGTCTTGATTTCATTTAATAATTGTAAATACTCTTCTTCATTATTAAAAGTATCTCTATTTTTATTATTTTTTAAGTTTTTTTGGACACCTTTAATTGTATATCCCTCTTCTGCTACCAGTTTTTTAATATTTAAAATAAATATCATATCTTCTTTACTATAATAACGATGATTATTTTTTCTTTTGACTAATTTTAACCTTTCAAACTTAGTTTCCCAGAAACGTATTATATGAGTTGGAATATTTAGTTCTTTAGATACTTCTCCAATTGTTTTATAAGCATCAAACTTTTTGCCCATAATAGAACCTTTCTCAATGAGTTATTCCAAATTTAATCTAGATTTTAATTTTTCTGAAGCATTAAAAGTTACGACCGACCTAGCTGAAATAATAGACTCTTTGCCTGTTTTAGGGTTTCTTCCAATTCTACTATTCTTATTTTTAATCTTAAATGTTCCTAGTTTAGCTATCTTTAAAACCTTACCATTTTTAAGAGAATCAGAGAGAGTATTTAAAGTAATACTAATAAGCTGTAATGAATCAGATCTTGAAAGTCCTAATTCCTCTTTTATACAATTCGCAAGATATTCTCTAGTAATAGTTTTTTTCATAAAATAATCTCAAGTTAATCTTTTATATTGAAACACATATTTATAAATAACAAAACTATTTTTTCTCTTATGAAATATTAATTCTATTTAATTCTTTTTTTATCAGTTCATTATAATTTCTTTTAGACATATCAGTAGCCAAATCTACGGCATGAGCAAAACCAATTGAATCTGCGCCACCATGACTTTTAACTACTATTCCATTTAAACCTAATAAAACAGCGCCATTATGTTTTCTTGGGTCCATTTTTTTTCTTAAACCTAAAAAGCATGACCTTCCAATAGCAAATGAAATCTTTCCTAAAACACTTGAACTAAATATTTTCTTTAAATATGCGTAGCATAGTTTAGCAGTTCCCTCTGCAGTCTTAAGCATTATATTTCCGCTAAAACCATCACAAATAACTATATCAAAATCACCTGAAATAATTTTGTCCCCTTCAACATATCCTGCATAATAATTTGAAAAATGACTATTTTGCATTAAGCTAGCAGCTTCTTGTACAATGGTATTTCCTTTATTTTCTTCTTCTCCTACATTTAAAAAGGCTAATCTTGGGTTAGGCTTTCCTAAGACATTTTTTGCAAATACAACACCCATAATAGAAAAATCAAATAAATTTTGGCTACTACAATCTATATTAGCTCCTAAATCTAAAGCAACTATCTCACCAGAAATAGTTGGCATAACTGCAGCTAGAGCAGGTCTACTTATTCCAGATAATTTTCTTAATCCGAATATTGACATAGCAAGCAAAGCACCACTATTACCAGCGGATACAATTGCACCAGCTTCACCATTAGCAACGGCCTCTATAGCCATACCCATACTAGTAGTTTTTGCCCTTCTCAAAGATTTAGAAGCTTTTTCATTAGCTCTAATCCAATCTTCTACATGAACTACTTTTACAATTTTTTTTAAATTTACTCTATTTTTTAATAATGGTGCCAATTTTTTTTCATCACCATAAACTATATATTCAACGCCAGGATTCCTAACAGAGGAAATAGCTAAACCTGCAATTACTGACTTAGGGGAATTGTCTCCACCCATTGCGTCTATTGCTATAGTATTGTTAACCATAATTAAGATATTATATTATTTTAATCTTCAGCTGAAGCTAAAACTTCTTTGCCATCATAAAAACCACAAGCAGGACATATATTATGTGCGAGCTTCATTTCTCCGCAATTAGGGCACTCAATTGCATTTATTTTTTTTAGAGAATCATGAGACCTTCTTTGACCTCTCCTTGAACGAGAAATCTTACTTTTAGGAACTGCCATCTCATTACCTTTCTTACAAATATTATATTAATATATTCTTATAACTATTTATTTAAATTATTCAATACTTCAAATGGATTATTATTGTTTTTATTTTCAGATAATCTTTTTTTATAAAAATTATCTAGTTTAATATTACCATTATTTATTTTAGGATAAGAGTCTAAAAATGAATAAAACATTTGTATTGCTATTTCACTAAAATTAATTTCACTATTATATATTGGCTCTATAAATTCATCTTCTAGTGATGATAACTCTATCTTATTATGATCACAGAAATTTATAGTAAAATTTTCTTTAATATTGAATTTGACTGGTTTTAAAGTAACTACACACTTTTGTTCACCCTCTGCATTCAACTTATAATTTACTAATATGTCTGTAGAGTTAATTTTTCTATAATCTAATTCTACATAAATATCCTTTAAATTAATTAGCTCTAGACGTTTACTAATGGATAACTTATCAGAGTCCTCATGAATGATCGTAATAATACCAGACTTCTTTTTTAAAGAGCTAATCAAAATTAATTCATCAAAATTAATAGTAAATTTATTCATTATATAAGCCATTATAAAGATTAATATCATCATTAAAACAAATTAAAACTTCATTATTTTTTAATGAATCTAAAAAAAATATTAAATTATTAATATAAGCCTTCATATATTTAACTTCAGACTCATTTGCGTTAGTTGTACCATAAAGATTATTTTTGAGAGCAGAATCAATAATGGTACTATTTTTATTTAGAGACTTTTCATATGTATTTATTCTTCCATAATAAGATGAAACCATAAATTTTACTTTTTTACCTACTGAAAGGTCTCCTACTCCAATCTCTCTTAAAGACCTATCAAAGTCCTTAAACATATAATTAATTAAATTCTGAGCAAATAATTTTTCTTTAGAGCCTAAAAGTAAAATGCGTTTAATAAAAAAATGAAAATGTAAAATTATTAATTCAAATCGACCATCTAATGTATCAGGAACTCCTCCCTTAATGTATAAGTTTTTATTTCTAGCTAATAAAACAATATTATTATAAAACTCTTCAACATTAATACTTTTGTCTTTACCAGTTATAATTCTATATAAATTAGTAATTTTCATAAATAAAACTTCTTAATTATTTTTAAATTTCTATATTTAAAATTTATTAATATCATGATAAATATAAAATAATGAAATTTATATATAAAAATATTTTATACAAGTACTTAATTTTTACTTTTCTTATTATTTCAATAAACAGTTGTTCAGGAAGAATAAGTAATCATGGAGTATTAAATATTGAAAAACATATTAATTCTATAGTAGATAATAAACTTGAAAAAGCTGAAATAGAGGCCCTTTTAGGAAACCCTTCTACTGTTTCAGCTTTTGAGTTTAATAAATGGTATTATATTAATAGTTCTATTAAACATTTTGCTTTTTACAAACCGGAAATAATTAATCTTAAAGTCTATGAAATAATTTTTAATTCTGAAAATCAAGCATCTGAAATTAATACTTATGATCAAGATGATTTGAATGAACTATATTTTAATAGTGAAGTTACGGATACCAGAGGTAATAAAAAATCATTTTTAGAAGTCATCTTAAAAGGAATTGGTCAAAGTAATTTGAATAAGTAAAATATACAGGAAAGAAAGTTTCTTTCCTGTATATTTTATATTTTATATTAGTGAGCTAAGATAGCTAAAAGCATCAGAGCTACTATGTTGGTTATCTTAATCATAGGATTAACTGCAGGACCAGCGGTGTCTTTATAAGGGTCTCCAACTGTATCACCAGTTACAGCTGCTTTATGAGCTTCAGAGCCTTTTCCTCCATGGTTTCCATCTTCGATTAATTTCTTAGCATTATCCCACGCACCACCTCCGGCAGTCATAGATATTGCTACGAACAAACCAGTTACAATTACTCCTAGTAACATTGCACCTAATGCAGAGAATGCCGCTGACTTATCTCCTCCTGTGATAAATAATATTACAAAGTAAAATACTATTGGTGCTAAAACAGGTAGTAACGAAGGTATTATCATTTCTTTTATAGCAGCCTGAGTTAGTAAATCTACAGCTCTTTCATAGTCAGGTTTGCCTTTACCTGTCATAATACCTTTTATTTCTTTAAATTGTCTTCTTACCTCTATAACAACTGAAGCAGCAGCTCTTCCAACAGCAGTCATTGACATGGCACCAAATAAATAAGGTAATAATCCTCCTAATAATAAACCAACTATAATATAAGGATTTTCAAGAGAAAAATTTAGAGTGATTCCTTCAAAATATGGAAATAATTCAGGATTAGCGCTAAAATATTTTAGATCTGAGGTATACGCAGCAAATAAAACTAATGCTCCTAAGCCAGCAGAACCAATTGCATAACCCTTTGTTACAGCTTTAGTAGTATTACCTACAGCATCAAGAGCGTCTGTAGTCTTTCTTACAGATTCATCTAAATTAGACATTTCAGCTATACCACCTGCGTTATCAGTGACAGGGCCATAAGCATCTAAAGCTACTACCATTCCTGCTAGAGCAAGCATGCTTGAAACAGCAATAGCTATACCAAATAAGCCAGCTAACATATTTGCTGAAATAATAGCGGCACAAATTAGTAATGCTGGAATTGCAGTAGCTTCCATTGATACTGCTAAACCTTGAATAACATTTGTCCCATGACCAGTCTCTGATGCTGCTGCTACTGATTTGACAGGACGATAGTTAGTACCTGTATAATACTCAGTTACCCATATTAGCAATCCTGTAAGAACTATTCCAATTATTCCACAATAAAATACTTCCATTCCAGAGAAAGAAATTTCATTTACCTGAAAAATAGTATTAAAACCTAAAACATGATTTATCGCGTAACCAATTCCAATAAGTGATAAAATGGCTGAAACTATAAAACCTTTATATAAAGCCCCCATTATTGACCCATTACTTCCTAATTTAACAAAGTATGTTCCAATAACGGATGCTATGATACACACACCACCTATAGCTAAAGGAATAATCATCATTTGTTCCATTGCAGTATTTGTAAAAAATATTGAAGCTAAAACCATAGTAGCAACTACTGTAACTGCATATGTTTCAAATAAATCTGCTGCCATTCCAGCACAATCACCTACATTATCACCAACATTATCTGCAATAGTAGCTGGATTACGAGGATCATCTTCAGGAATTCCTGCTTCTACTTTACCAACTAAATCAGCACCAACATCTGCCCCTTTAGTGAATATACCACCTCCTAATCTAGCAAAAATTGATATTAATGATGCACCAAATCCCAGAGCAACAAGAGGATCTATTAATTCTCTTCCTTCTGAACCGCTAAGTAATAAAATATAATATGTACCAGTCACGGCAAGTAATGCTAAACCTGCAACCAACATGCCAGTTACAGCTCCTGATTTAAATGCAATACTAAGTCCTTGAGCTAAACCTTCACTTGCTGCTTGAGCTGTTCTTACATTGGCTTTTACAGATACAACCATACCTATATAACCTGCAGCTCCAGACAAGATAGCTCCAACGGCAAATGCTAATGCAACTTTAATGCCTAATAAAAAGGCTAACAAAGCAAATATTACAATACCAACAATAAAAATAGTTCGGTATTGTCTATTTAAATATGCATAGGCTCCTGCTTGAATAGCACCAGCTATTTCCTGCATCTTTTTAGAGCCTGCATCAGCACTTACTACTGACTTAGCTGTTATTAAGCCATAAACCAAGGCTATTACACCACTTGCAATAGCAAAATATAAAACTTCAATCATAATAATTAATCCCATTATTTATGTTAAAATATAACAATTTTTATAAAAATTGTGGCTAACATGACAGAGGTAAGAGTTTAGTGCAACATTCAATTAAAATTTTTTCTTTAAAAATGTTTATAGCCTAAAATTATTTTATTAACGTCAATTAAGTTTTTATCTTTTGAATATAAATTTATTTTATTACCAGATATAATTTTACCAATGATAGATGAATTTTCGTCTATTAGATTTTCATCTTTAGGATCAATAGTATATAATAACTCATAGTCGTCTCCTCCAGTAATTAAATCTATGTGATTAAAAATATTGGAATCTATATATTTTTTAGCTTCTATTGAAATAGGAATATCTATAATATTAATATCAGCTCCAACTTTACTATTTTCACATAAATGCTTTATTTCAGATATTAAACCATCCGAAATATCAATTATAGATGTAGCAAACATTTTAATATTTTTTCCAAGTTCAATTTGTGGATTCGGAATTAAAAATTTATTAACTAAATTAGTATCTACTAGAGATTTTTGTTTTAAATCATCATCCATAAGTAAATTTAATCCAACAAAAGAATCCCCGATCGAGCCAGATACCACAATTAAATCTCCTTCTCTAGCTTTATTTCGGCCTAATTCTACATTTCCTTTATCTCCTAGAACAGTTATAGAAAAAATTGGAAGACCATCCTGCGAAGTTATATCTCCACCTGCTAAAAAAATATCATACTCTATTAAAGCTTTTCTATATCCTTCAGCTATTCTATCAAAGTCTGATTCTTGAAATGATTTTGGAAGAATCATTGCTGCAAAAATACATATTGGTGACGAACCGAATGTTGCTAAATCTGAAAGAGCTCTTAATATTGCCCTTCTTGATTGAATACCTATATCTGTACCTATAGGAACATGAACTCCTTCTACAGATGTATCAACACTAATAGCTAAATCATTTAAATTATTAAAGATTGCACAATCATCTGATAAACCTCTGGCCTCTTTATTATTAAATGATAAAGGTTTAAGTTTACTTTGTATAAAATTAAACTCATTCTTCATGTCTTTTTCCGATATAATTAATAAAAATTAATGTATTAAACTATTAGAAACTTTGTCCAAAACTCCATTGATAAAGTTAACTTCCGTTTTATTAAAAAAACTAGCAGCTATATTAGTATATTCATTAATTATAACTTTAGGCGGGATTTTAGAAAAGCCATTAAATTCGACATATGCGCATCTCAAAATATTTATTAAGGTATGATCCATTCTTTCAATTGACCAATCATCATTTAAAAAATTAGAGAGAATAGAATCTATTTTACTTTTTTTATTAAAAACTGCGTTTACCAACATTAAGAACCAATCTTTATCTAATTTCAATCCTTTAAATTCTATAATTCCATGATTTAAATTTTTAATTGTTTCAAAAATTTCTGATATTTCTTTATTATTTATATTCTTGAACTCATGCAATTGCATTCTTGCATTAAAATTATATTGAAAAAGTGTTTGAACAGCCGCCAATCTAGATAAGGACCTATTATTAGTTATGATCATTAATATATTTCTTTTTAAGTTCTATCATTCTTAAACAAGCTAAAGTTGCAGCTTTACCTTTATTGAGTCCGTCAGCACTAGACCTAACTAATGCTTGTTCCTTAGTCTCACATGTTAAAATACCATACCCTATAGATAATCCATCGAGAGATAATTGCATAAGTGCTCTGGCTGATTCACTACATACATAATCATAATGAGATGTTTCTCCTCTTATTACGCAACCAAGTGCTACATAACCAATATATTTTGACGTTTTAGAAGCGTAAGAAATTACTGAAGGAACTTCAAATGCCCCTGGAACATCAACTAATTCAAAATTATATCCCTGCTTCTTAATTAGATTTATAGCTTCTTCCTCTAAAGCAGATGAAATTTGGGGGTAAAACCTAGAAGTAACAATTAAAATACAGTTATTTTTCATATTTAACTCTTTAATGGGTTTCTTTGATCAATAACTTTTATGTCAAAACCTTCAAGACCTACAACTTCTCTTTTTGATTTACTAAGTAATATCATTTCTTTTACACCCTGATCTCTAATTATTTGTGCTCCAATTCCATTTTCTCTTATTTTATCTTCCTCATTCCATATATTATTACCGTTTATATAATTAGATAATATATGAGAAGAATCTTGATAATTAATTACTACAATTAAACCAGAGCCATTTTTATTAATCTCAGACATTGATTCTTTAAGAGATATATAGCCGTTATCTTCAAAATTACCTATTACCCCATCAAATGCATCATTTATAAAATTTGAAATATGCACTCTAACTAAAACTGAAGAAATATTATTTAGTTCTCCTTTTACCAATGCTAGATGTTCTGGCCCATTTTTATTAACAGTATTTTCATAAGAAAAAATATTCCAGTCTCCATATGATTTTGTACTTAACAAATTACTATTTTTTCTTTTTATAATAGGATCATTATTTACTCTATATCTGATTAAATCTGCAATTGAACCAATTTTAAGATTATGTTTTTTACAAAATGGAATTAAATCATTTAATCTTGCCATAGTGCCATCATCTTTCATTATTTCGCATATTACAGATGCGGGATTTAATCCAGCAATCCGAGTAATATCTACGGCTGCTTCAGTATGACCCGCTCTTACTAAAACTCCGCCTTCTCTTGCAGTTAATGGAAAAACATGTCCTGGAGTTCTTATATCAGAAGGCCCTGAACTTTTATCTATAGCCACCTGAATAGTTTTAGCTCTATCGGCTGCTGATATTCCGGTAGTAACATCTTTAGTAGCCTCAATTGAAACTGTAAATGCGGTATCTAGTTTTCCTGGATTCCGCCTCCCCATAGGAGATAATTCTAACTCATCAATTCTACTTTTAGTCATAGACAAACAAATAAGTCCCCTGCCATATGTAGCCATAAAGTTTATAGCATCAGGAGTAGCCATTTGAGCAGGTATAATAAGATCTCCTTCATTTTCTCTATCTTCATTATCAACTAGAACAAACATTCTTCCGTTTCTAGCTTCATCAACAATTTCTTCAATTGGAGATAAAAAATTATTTAGTTTTTCTTTTTTATTCATTTTTTTTCTCTTTTATAAAGCATTCTGTAGCATTTACTGCATACCTTGCAATTGTGTCTATTTCTATATTAACGATATCTTTTAGTTTTAATAGACCTAGAGTAGTATTTTTTAATGTATGAGAAATTATATTTACACTAAATAGATTTTTATCAGTTTTATTAATTGTTAAAGAAACACCATTTATAGCTACGGAGCCTTTTTTACTAAAATATTTATTAAATTCTCTAGGAATTGCAAAGTCTAACTTTGTGGAACCTTTAATAACTTCTTTATTTTTTAATACTCCTATAAAATCGACATGCCCACTAACTAAATGTCCACAAATTTGATCGCCTAATAATATAGATTTTTCTATATTAATTTTTTTTCCTTTCTGCCAGAAATTAGAAGTTGTAATAGAAAGTGTTTCCTTTGATAATTCCGCATTAAAAGTATTTTTAGTTAAATTAATTGCAGTCAAACAAATACCATCGCAACATATAGAATCTCCTTGACTAATATCAGCTAAACTAAGATTAGTTTTGACGCTTATGTTAAGATCTCCTTTTTTATTATCTAAACTTATTATTTTGCCTATATCTTTAATTATTCCTGTAAACACCTTCTACCCCAAATTTTTAATTAAAATAAATTAATTAATTTTATTCCATTCTTCTAAAACATCTCCATCAAGTGCTCTAGTTTTAAGAAGTTGAAATCGTCTAGCAAAAGATAGATTTTTAATTTTATATTTTCCTATGCTTGACAAGCCATCATCACCTATAATCATTCCATTCCTATATAAAAATAGTTTATCAATCAAATTATTATCTAATAAAGAAGCAGATATATTACTTCCTCCTTCAACTAATACCCTATTAAAACCTTTATTTGCTAAGTCTTTAAGACCATCTAACAATATTAACTTATTATTAATTTGATTTAATTCTACAATGGTAACACCCATCTTTATTAGCTTATTTTTTTTCTTTGAATTAATATTATTTTTAACCCATATAATTGTAGGGTATTTATTAATATTTTTTAAAACATTTGATGTTATAGGTATTCTTAAATTACTATCTACTACTATTCTAACAGGCGAGAATTTTTCTAATCCTTTAATTCTACAATTTAGTAAGGAATTATCTTTTATAATAGTATTAATTCCAACTAAAATAGCATCATGATTTGCTCTTAAGCTATGGCCATGTAGTCTTGCTAATTCTCCTGTAATCCATTTACTTTCTCCACTTTTAGTTGCAATTTTACCATCTAAGCTTGTTGCCATCTTTAAACTTACTAAAGGCCGTTTATATTTTGTTCTACAATAAAAACCATAGTTTACATCAAATGCTTCAGTTTCGTAGCTCCCAATAGATACTTTTATACCTGACCTTTTTAACAGCTCTACTCCTTTACCATTAGTTCTTTCATCAGGATCTAACATAGGAATAACAACATGTTTTATTCCAGAATTAATTATTAATTGAGAACAAGATAAGTTATTATTTATATGGGCGCATGGCTCAAGTGTAATTATAGCAGTTCCACCTCTAGGGCTACCCTTTAAAGAATTTAAAGCCGCTTCCTCTGCATGAGGTCTTCCTTTAATTGATGTGCTACCTAAACCTATTAAGTTGTTATATTTATCTAATATTATACAACCAACTGAAGGATTAGGATAACAGGAACCCAAGCCTTTTTTTGCAAGAGATAATGCACTTCTCATTGCCACGTCTAATTGCATAACTCATAATTCCTTTTACTTAATCTTTAGAAAAATCTTCTTTTAAATCTCCAACAAATTTTTCAAAATCTCTAGCTTCTCTGAAATTTCTATAAACGCTTGCAAACCTAACATATGCAACTTGATCAATCTCAGACAATGTGTCCATTACCATTTCACCTATATCACTACTTAAGATTTCGCTGTCCCCCGAAGATTCTAACCTTCTTACAATTCCTGTTATCATTTTTTCAATTCTCTCTATATCTACAGGTCTTTTACGAAATGCAATAATAATTGAACGAGCAAGTTTATCTCTATCAAATTCTACTTTTTTTCCATCCCTTTTCTTTACCATCAAATCTCTTAATTGTACTCTTTCAAATGTAGTAAATCTAGCTCCACACTGAGGACAAGATCGCCTTCTTCTTATTACTGCATTATCTTCTGTAGGACGTGAATCTTTTACTTGGGTATCTAAATAATTACAATAAGGGCATCTCATTAAAATTTTCCTTCAATAATTTAAACTATTCTAATTATAACTTAAAGAAGAATAAAGAGGAAATTCTTTGCATAAAGTAATTACTTCTTTCTTTACTTCCTCTTCAATAATAATAAGATTATCTGGATTTTTTGATATAGCTTTTAAGATTTTTCCTATTAGTTTTCCAATCTTTACCATTTCTTTTTCTTTAAATCCCCTAGTTGTAATTGCAGGAGTTCCTATTCTTAAACCTGATGTTATAAAAGGTTTTTGAGTATCATATGGAACCGTATTTTTATTGCATGTAATACCAGCTCTATCCAAACTTTCCTCTGATATTTTTCCTGTAATATTAAATGGTCTTAAATCGCATAAAATTACATGACTATCAGTACCACCTGAAACAATTTTTACTCCTTGATTCTCTAATTCATCAGCTAGTATTTTTGCATTTTTAATTATCTGTATTACATATTCTTTAAAACTTGGTTTTAATGCCTCACCAAATGCTGCCGCTTTTGCAGCTATTACGTGCATTAAAGGACCTCCTTGAATCCCTGGAAAAATAGCTTTATCAAATAACTTTCCTAATTCTAAATCATTACTTAATATCATACCTCCACGAGGTCCTCTTAATGTTTTATGAGTGGTAGTTGTTGCTGCATGAGCATAATGAAGAGGGTTTGGATATTGACCTGCAGCTATTAAGCCTGAATAATGAGCAATATCTGCAAGAAAATACGCCCCTACTTTATCAGCTATAACCCGAATTTTTTCAAAATCTATATGTCTTGAATAAGCAGATGCTCCAGCAATTATTAACTTCGGTTTATGTTCAATTGCTAACTCTTCAAGTTCATTATAATTTATAATACCATCAACTTTATTTACTCCATATTGAATTGATTTAAACCATTTTCCAGATTGATTAGGTTTAGCACCATGAGTTAAATGACCTCCTGATGCCAATGACATACCCAAAATAGTATCACCAGGATTGAGTAAGGCCATAAAAACAGCTTGATTTGCCTGAGACCCTGAATTTGGCTGAACATTAGCCCATTTACATGAAAACAGCTTACATGCTCTTTGAATAGCTAACTCTTCTGCTTGATCAACAAATTCACAACCACCGTAGTACCTTTTACCAGGATAACCTTCAGCATATTTATTTGTTAAAACAGATCCTTGTATATCCAGGACAGCTTTACTAACAAAATTCTCTGAGGCAATTAATTCTATAGAATTTTGCTGTCTATATAATTCATTCTGCATAGCATTTAATAATTCTGAATCCTCAACACTATTATTTATATCTAGAGAATTATCTATCTTATTCATTTATTGATCCTTTATTATATCTTTAACCAAGTTTATCTACTCGTCTTTTATGTCTTCCTCCCTCAAAAGACTCTTTCAAAAAAACATCTATTATTTTTGAAGATTTTTTCAAGGTGATAAATCTACCTGCTAATACTAAAACGTTTGCATCATTATGATTTCTGGATAATTTTGCAACTTCTTCATTATTACATAATGCTGCTCTTATTCCCGCAATTCTATTTAAAGCTATGCTAATTCCTATACCACTTCCACATATAGCAAGACCTATAGAATTTTTATTATTTAATATAAATTTACCTAAGCTATTTCCATAATCAGGATAATCTACAGATTTATCATTAAAAGGTCCTAAATCTATAATATTAAAATTATTATGCTCTAGATAAGATTTTAATTTATCTTTTAAATCATAACCCGCATGATCAGAAGCTAACACAAGTGTCTTTTTAATTTGACTCTGCAATAAAAAATCCTTTTTATATACAATACAAAAATTAAAATAATAATATTCTTTATATTATATAATCTAAAAATAAGAATTTAATAGTTAATTATTATCAGTTCTCTTAATTTTTCCTTCAGATAAATCTGATAAATAACTACTTACCTCATTTTTCACTACCGATGCTAAAAAATAAACCCCCACTAAATTGGCTACAGACATCAAAAATATCATAGAATCTGATAAATTTAAAACAGAACCAAGACTAATTGAAGAGCCAATAATAATAAATATACAAAATATTATTTTAAATATATTTTCTGAAATTTTTGAATTTCCAAATAAATAAGTCCAAGCTTTTAGGCCATAGTATGACCAAGCAATCATAGTTGAGAAAGCAAATAGAATAGCCGCAATAGCAAGCACAAAAGGAAACCAAGAAATAGTTGTCGCAAAGGCTGCTGAAGTCAAACCTATTCCAGTTAGATCACCCCTTGCATCATACATTCCAGTTATAACAATAACTAAAGCGGTTACTGTACATATTACAATAGTATCTATAAAAGGCTCTAAAACAGAAACTATTCCTTCGGTTACAGGTTTGTCACTTTTAACGGCAGAATGTGCAATAGGAGCAGAGCCTAATCCAGCTTCATTTGAAAAGGCTGCCCTTTGAAAACCAATAATCAAAGCTCCAAGAGCTCCGCCAGCTGCAGCAGAGGGAGAAAATGCTTCAGAAATAATTCTTATTATAGCTTCTGGAACTCCTGTAATATTAATTAAGATAATAACTAATCCAGCAGCCAAATATATGATTGCCATAAGAGGAACTAATTTTGAAGTAACCTTAGCAATTGACTTGATTCCTCCAATAATTACAAAACCTAAAATAATAGAAATAATTAATCCAAATAACCAGCCTTTATCTGCAAAAAAAGATCCTTCGCCCCCTGTTACAGATACAAATTGCTGAAAGGACTGATTAGCCTGAAACATATTTCCTCCTCCAAGAGCACCACCAATACAACAAATAGAGAAAAATACCGCCAAAATTTTACCAAGAGAAGCCTGCCCTTTTTCAGCCAATCCTTTAGAAAGGTAATGCATAGGTCCACCAGACACAGTTCCGTCTTTATTTATAATTCTATATTTTACACCAAGAGTACATTCACAAAATTTTAACGACATTCCAAGAAAACCCGCTAATATCATCCAAAATGTTGCACCAGGACCACCCACAGCTACAGCTACAGCAACACCAGCAATATTTCCTAAACCTACTGTTCCAGATATTGCTGTAGATAATGCTTGAAAATGAGAAACTTCACCTTTGGACTCAGGATTATCATATCGACCTCTTACTAAATCCAGTGCGTGCCTAAACATTTTTAAATTGATAAAATTAAAATAAAAAGTACAAAATATAGAACCAGCTATTAACCAAAGCACAATTAATTTTACATCTGCACCCGCTATACTAACTGAATAAAAAACCTTACCTACTACAAAATCTGATATTGGGGTCAACCACTTATCTATAGATGCGTCTATTCCATCATCAGCATATGAAAATTTTGAATATAAAAATACAGTAATAAAATATAAAATTTTCTTAAAGATAGCCATAAATATTCTCCCCCTATAATATATATATTTAACATATTAAATAATTAACACTTTAGTAAAGTTAAAATATTAACTAACTGCAGAGATATTTAATTGTTTCCAAACAATTTTTAATGATTCTACTAAATTATCAATCATTTTTTCATCATGTAAAGGATTAGGAGTTATTCTCAATCTCTCTTTTCCTTTTGGCACAGTAGGATAGTTAATAGGCTGAACATATACTGAATGATCAGTAAGCAATAGATCTGAGGCTTTTTTGCAGAGCACTGGGTCTCCTACTAATATAGGAACAATATGGCTTTCTGATGGCATAACTATAATTCCAGTTTGTCTCAATTTTTCTTTTAAACTTTTTGCTCTTGCTTGATGAATAATTCGTTCTTCATTTGAGTTTTTTAGATGT
>JAQWLZ010000035.1 GCA_029247025.1 Alphaproteobacteria bacterium
ATTCCACAGCCTAATAAACTAAACAATAATAAAAACCATCTAAATGATAAGCCTGCTAAGAATAGTTGACCTGACCAAATCAGTATTATTATTATAGACATACCTAGGTCTGGCTGTTTAAATAAGAAAAATAATATAGTAACCAAAAGCAACAAAGAAATATGTAAACTAGTAATTAATGGAGGTAGTAATTTAATTTCATTATTTTGTTGTGAAATTAAATATGCAGTAATTACTACAAAAAATGGCTTTATAAATTCTGAAGGCTGCATAGATATATTACCAATAATTAGCCATCTACTTGCACCCTTAATATCCGGGCCTAATATCATTACTAGAAATAATAGTAATATTGATATAATAAAACCAATTATACTTATTCTGATAATACCCTTTTTAGATAAAAATGAAGAGATTAGCATTGCAAATATAGAAACAATTAAATAATAAATATGGTGTATAAAAAAATGCAATTCAGGAAGATTATTTCTTACTGCAACTGCTGACCCAGCTGCTAAAATCATAATAGAGCCTATGGAAGCTAGAATTAGTATTTGTACTAAATTCCAGTGATCTATACTCCACCACCATCTTGATAAAATACTTTTGTCATTTCTAGCGATAAAAATCATATTATACCTTTATTTTAAATATTCATTTACTTCCTCTATAAATTTTTTTCCTCTCTCTTCATAATCTTCAAATTGATCAAATGAGGAACAAGCAGGAGAAAATAAAATTGCAGTATAAAAATTAAGAGTTTTGGAATATTCTACAGCATCAATAAGAGCATCTTTAATATTACTTGAATTTTTAGATAAAAAATAATTTTTAAAATAGTTTACAAACTCATCTGCAGACTCTCCAATAAAATAACCTGCTTTGATAGAGTTAATATTACTCTTTAAATATTCTAGTTTATCTCCTTTTCTTCTACCTCCGGCAATCCAAATAATATTATCAAAACAGTTTAATGCAACTTTGCATGCAACCATATTAGTTGACTTAGAATCATTAATAAATGCTATATTAGAATTTTTGTAAATTACCTCTAATCTATGAGGCAAACCTCTAAAAGCAGGTAGATATTTTTTAATTTTTTTATGGGAAAGACCTAAATATATTACTGCAGCAATTGCAATTAAAATATTTTCAATATTATGCACACCAATTAATGAAGTTAAATCTTTAATATTACCAATAAATTTATTTTTATTATTTAAATTGTCGTACACTTTTTCTTTATCTATATAAATTGTGTTATTAAATTTCTTATTTATAGAAATTTTTATAATTTTAGGTTTAATTTTACGATTATTAATTTTCTTGTAAACCTTATAACATTCGTCATTATCAATGTTAATAATTGCTAGATCATTGTTATTCTGATTTAAAAATAAACTTTCTTTTGAATTGATATATTTTTTATAACTACCATGCCAATCAAGATGATCTGGACTAAGGTTTGTTAATATTGATATATTAGGTTTTATAGTTTTTACTAACTCTAGTTGAAAAGAAGAAGCCTCTATTACATAATAATTATCTGTTTTTTCTGATATTAAGTTTAGCACAGGTATACCTATATTACCTCCAATATTCGAAGGTTTATTAGATGAAACTAACAAGTGGTGAATTAAAGATGTAACTGTAGACTTACCATTTGATCCTGTAATTACAATAAATTTATTTTTTTTATTTGATTGCTCTTGCCAAAAAACATCTAGATCTCCAGTAATTTGAACTTTATTATTTTTTGCCAATTTTATCACAGGATGACTTGGCTTTACGCCTGGACTGACAAATAATAAATCTAACATCTTAAAATTATTTATAAGTTTTAAATCTAAAATTTCTACATTATTATCTAAAATACTCTTTCTAACTATTTCTTTATCATCCCAAGCTATAATTTTTTTAGAAAAATTTTTAAAAAATTTTATTGCTGATTTACCTGATAAACCAAGCCCTAATACACCAATAATTTTATTTTTATAATTAAACATATTATCTTAATTTTAAGGTTGCTAAACCAATTAAAGCAAGAATTACTGCTATAATCCAAAACCTAATCACGACAGTTGATTCTGACCATCCCTTTTTTTCAAAATGATGATGTAATGGTGCCATTTTAAAAATTCTTTTACCAGTTATCTTAAATGATAATACTTGTACTATTACTGAGACTGCTTCTAATACAAATAGTCCTCCTACTATAGCTAAAACTATTTCATGTTTGATAATAACACTAATTATTCCTAATGCTGCACCTGCAGATAATGAGGCTGTATCTCCCATAAAAACACTTGCTGGAGGAGCATTAAACCATAAAAACCCAATTCCTGCACCCACCAAACTGGAACATAAAACTATCAATTCACCGCTACCTTCTATATAAAAAAGATTTAAATAGTCAGAAAAAATAATATTTCCAGATAAATAAGCTATTACTCCAAATACTCCGGCTGCAATAATAATAGGTACAATAGCTAATCCATCTAAACCATCAGTTAAATTTACTGCATTAGATGATCCAACGACTACTAAAACTGAAAAAAAACACCATATAGTAAAACCTATATACAAAGTTGTGTCTTTTAAGAATGGAAAAGCTAACATACCCTGCAATGATTTATCTGTAATCAAATATATCCATAGCGCAGCTACAAAAGTAAAAAATATTTGAAATATTAATTTTAGTCTTCCAGATAAACCTTTATGGTTATTTTTAAGTATTTTTAAATAGTCATCTATGAAACCTATTAAACCAAAAGCTAAGGTAATATATAAAACAATCCAAACATAAATATTAGATAAATCTGCCCATAATAATGTTGAAATTATCAGTGATCCTAAAATAATCACTCCTCCCATAGTTGGTGTTCCTCTTTTTATTTCTAAATGCCATTCTGGACCGTCTGCTCTAATAGGTTGACCATCTTTTTGATTAGATTTTAACCAACCAATAATATTTGGAGCAAAAACAAATACTATTAAAAGTGAAGTAATTAGCGCAAGGCCGCTTCTAAAAGATAAATATCTAATTATATTCAAAAAATTATAATCTTCTATAAATGAAGTAAGAATAAAATATAACAAATCATTTACCTTTAAAATTATCTAGTAAGTATTTTACAATTATTTCCATCTTCATATTTCTAGAACCTTTTACTAAAATAAAATCTTTAGGCCTAATTAAATTAAATATCTCTTCTTTGGATAAGCTATCAACATTTTCTGACCAAAAGCATTCTATTCTACTATTACATAATTTATATAAGTTTTTTGTTTTATTTCCTACGAAAATGATCATAGAAATATTAAAACTAATAAAATAATCATATAATTTTTTATGCAAATCCTCTGAGAAATCACCAAGCTCTCTCATTTCTCCAAAAAATAAGACTTTTCTATTATTTTTAGCTTTTTCATATAATGTTTTAAGTGAAGCAACCATTGAACCTAGGTTTGCATTATAAGTATCATCTATTAAAACTGTATTTTGACCTTTTATCATTAAGTTATATCTTTTACCTCTTCCTGCAGGAAGAGAAATTTTATGTAAATTTTTTAAACCTTTTTCGATATTACATTTAGAAATTAATAAAACGCCTAATACTGCTAAAGAATTTATTGCTTGATGTTCACCATCTAAGCTAATTTTATATTTATAAGTTTTTCCATAAGCTTCAGCTATTAAAGTTTGACCATAATTCTCTACTAACCTTTTTATTAATCTAATATCTGCATTTTTATTAAATCCATACTTTATAATATTATAATTTTTAGACTTACTTATTTTTTGCTCTAATTCTTTATAATAGAGATGATCATTATTTAATAAAATATAGCCATCAGATCTAAGCCCATTAAATATTTCAGATTTTGCCTTTATAATATCTCCAACAGAGTTGAAATTTCCAATATGGGCCTCAGATATATTAGTTATTATTGCAATGTCTGGCTTAACTAATTTACTCAAAATACTTATTTCATTTAAGTTATTCATTCCTAACTCAAAAACGCCATAATTGGTATTTCTTGGCATATTTGCTAATGAATAAGGAACTCCAACATGATTATTATAACTACCAGGATTTACATAGGTTGATCCTATTGCAGATAGGGCATAGCTTAACATTTCTTTCGTAGATGTTTTTCCAGAACTGCCTGTAATAGCAATAATATTTTTAGAGTTATTAATACGTTTTCTAGACGCTTTACTTAGTAATATTAAGCTTTTATATACGTCATTAACTTCAATTAAAGTTAAATTATCTTTTGTAATATTTAAAGATTCTTTAATTATTAGTGAGTTAGCACCCAAATTGATCGCATCTTTAATGAAACTATGGCCATCAAATTTTGTTCCTGGCATTGCTAAAAAGATATTTCCAGGTTTCACTTTTCTACTATCAATTTCAACCCCAGTACATATCCAATCTTTATCTATATTTTTGTTAAAAATTTTAGAAATTTCATTAGAATTCCATAATATATCAGTTTTTTTTAAAACCAAAAAATTAATCCTTTATTTTAAATTGTTTAATAATTTTTGCATCATTAAAATTTAATAAATTACCCTTAATTTCTTGAGTATTTTCATGCCCTTTTCCAGCGACCAGTAAAACGTCTCCTTTTGTGAGATTAAATATAGATTCATTTATTGCCTTTTTTCTATCAGCTATTTCAATTGCATTTGGGCAGTCTTGCATAATTTGTTGTCTTATCTGTTTAGGGCTTTCAAATCTAGGGTTATCATCAGTTATAATAACCCTATCAGCAAATTTGTGAGATATTTTTCCCATCAATGACCTTTTGCCTTTATCTCTATCTCCTCCACACCCATAAACTAAATGTAATTTCTTAGTCACATAAGGTCTTAGTGATATTAAAACATTCTTTAATGCGTCAGGAGTATGAGCATAATCGATATAAACATCAGCCCCTTTTATACTCCTAATATATTCTAACCTTCCTGGAGGAGGCTTAATATTAACTATATATCTCTCTATTATCTTTCTCTTAAAGCCCATTTCTAACATTATACAAAAAGCAGTTACTAAATTATTAATCTGAAAACTTCCTACAAGATCTGAATAAATTGTACTTTTTTTATTTTTATAATTTAATTCAATTTCTTTAATTCTGTTACTTAAATTAATAATTTTATATTTAAACTTAGCTTTAGATGATTGACCTATAGTAATTATCTTTTGTTTATTTATAAAAGATGTTTCAATAAAATCTTTACTATACAATATATTATCATTTATAATTGCTATTCCATTTTTAGCAAAATCTGAAAAAAGTCTTAGTTTTGCTTTTTTATAATTTGTAAAGTTTAGATGATAATCTAAGTGATCTCTAGAAAGAGAAGTAATTGCGACTATATTAAATTTTATTCCATCTACCCTATGCTGGTCTAACCCATGACTTGAAGTTTCAATAATTACATTTTTTACATCTTTAGAATATAAGCTATCCAAATTAGAAACTAAAACCTCTGATTCTGGTGTAGTCAAATTACTATTTTTATTAATTTTTTTATAATTTGTCCCTAAAGTTCCTATAGAGGCTGTATTTTCTCCAATCAATTTAGAAATTTGTTGTACATACCATACTACTGATGTTTTTCCATTTGTTCCTGTAACTCCTACTATATTTTTAAACTTATATTTGGAAAATTTATTACAAATTATAGAATATAATTTTCTTGGATTATTATGACTTATAATTTCTATATTAAGTTTATTTTTAAAATATTTAAGCTTTTTATTATCTATAAGAACCGCAATAGCACCATTATTAATAGCTTCAGATATATAATCTAATCCATTATTTGATGAACCAGTAAAAGCAGCAAATATATAATTTTTTTTTATCTTTTTTGAATTACTTGATATACCTTTTATCAATACATTATTATTTTTATTAGTTTTTATTATGTCCGCAGATAGTAAACTATGTAATCTAATCATAATTTATAACTCTTTTAAATTGTTACTTTTTATACCCAATATAGGAGCAATGTGAGTTATAATATTTTTTGATAAAGGTACTGCATTAAAACCTGCCGTTCTTCCCCATACTCTAGTTTCTTTTAATGCCTTAGGCTCATCTAATAAAATAAAAACTGCAAATTTAGGGTCACTAATTGGGAAAAATGAAATAAATGAAGATATAACTTTTTTATGGCTTTGCTTACCATTTATAAATTTATTTGAAGTACCAGTTTTTCCTCCTACATTATAATCTAGAGATTGTATCTTTTTAGCCGTTCCCTCTAAAACAACATTTCTATAATAATTTTTCATAATTTCTGTTACGTTCTTTGAAAAAACTTTAATCCTTGGTCTTTTATCATATCTTTTATCAAAAACTACCATTGGCTCAATGTATTCGCCACCATTAACTGTAGCAGAAAGAGCCGATATTGCATGCATTGGAGAAATATTTATACTGTGTCCATATGACATCAAAACTAAATCTAGTTCTGTAACCTTATTTTTTGGTATAACTACGGGATTTACGGATTCAAATATTCCTGTATCCAATGGTCTATTAAAGCCAAGGTTTTCAAAATAATTATATTGTAAATCTACACCAAGCATTTGAGCAATCTTAGCAGTTCCAATATTGGATGAAAAAGTAAAGACACCTTCAAGGTCTAATACTCTATCTTCACCATGAAAATCGGAAATAGTTTTTCCTTTTAATTTTAATGGCTCTCTAACATCAAATTCACTTTCCTTCTTAACTTTATTTTCATTCAATGCAGATGCTATAGTAAAAGATTTAAATATAGAGCCCATTTCATAGACTGTATTAGTAATTTTATTTTTTGTTGGTTGAAAAGTAGAATATACATTTGGATTAAAACTAGGCAGACTTACACCTGCTATAACTTCTCCAGAATTAACATCTAAAACTATACCCACTGCAGCCTTATATTTGTATAATTTAATTCCATTTTTAAGTTCTTGATAAACTCTATATTGAACTCTTGTATCAATTGTTAAATTGATACTCTGACCATTATTTAAAATATCATTGTATTTTTTTTCTACTCCAGACAAACCATCTTTTTCTGTACCTAGATATCCAATTATATGACTTAGCTGCTCATTGTAAGGATATACTCTTAAATACTCTTTCTCAAAATTTAGTGCTGGTTCTCCAAGCGTATTTATATTTTTTGCCATATAAGGAGGTAGGTGTCTTGAAATATATTGAAAACTTTTATTACTTTTAAGTATTTCTTTTAATTTATCTTCATTTAATTCAGGTAGTATATTTAATAATTCATGCTTAGTTAATTCTATATTATAAATTTTATTTTTATCTTTATATAATGACCAAGTGGGCATTGAAATAGCTACAATATTTCCATTTCTATCTAAAATATTACCTCGTTTACTAAGTTTTATAGAACTATTATTTATATGTTCTTT
The DNA here is from genome assembly GCA_029247025.1 of Alphaproteobacteria bacterium. Lineage (GTDB taxonomy): Bacteria > Pseudomonadota > Alphaproteobacteria > TMED109 > TMED109 > TMED109. The sequence continues at coordinate 7,455 of JAQWLZ010000035.1, forward strand.
TGCTTTTAACGGTTTAGAGACATCAATTAGTTTAATGTTTACTAATATAAATGAAACAAAAAACATAACTGCAATTGCTATAATTCTTTGTTTACATTTCTCTATTATTGATTTTTCTAGTCCATCAACTTTAATGCTCTTGTCAGCATTTATCACAATTTATCTCATTCTTTATAAAATTATTCTTTTTGTCTTCTTAAAAAAGCAGGAATATCAAGCGTATCTTCAGTATTATTTTTATCTACAGATTTCATAGAAATATCTGCCTCAAGAGATAATTCATCCTTTTCTTTTATTATATGATTCTGTTTATTTTCATTAATATCAGAGAGTAATTCTTCCTTATCTGAAGACATTTCATTTTGTTTTTTTATAGAACCTCCAAATAATGCCTTTGCTGAAAAACGTTTAATTAAGCCTTCTTGAGGCTTTATTTCTGTATCTTTCTCATATGCAACCTCTTCATTCTTAGCAATTTCTTCTGAATTTATATTTGATGAAGCATTTAAAACTTCTGCTTCTGTGAAAGGATCTAATTTTACCTCCTCCTCTATTACTTCTTTTTCTATAGTTTCTGGTTCAGGAGGAATAAATGACTCTTCACTGACATTTAATTCTTTTTGAATTACTTCTTCTTTAATATCTAAATTACTTATATTAATTTCTGAAGAGGGTTGTGTGTTAATATTTTCTATAATATTGCTCTCTTCAATTTGAGGATCTTCAATCTTATTAATTTTATCTATATTATTATTTACATTTGAAATAATATTTTCTACTTCATTGGTTTTACTTGGGCAGTCTATTCCTGTTGCAACTACTGATACCCTTATACTATTATGCATACTGTCATCCTGAGATGCACCAAATATTAAATTTACATCGTCATCTGATTGTTGACGAATGTGATCTACAATTTCATCAACTTCAAATAATGTCAAATCTGGACCACCAGTAATATTAACTAATACTCCTCGAGCACCAGCTAATGATACATCATCTAATAAAGGGTTTGCTATTGCTGCAGCTGCTGAATCTAGAGCCCTATTGTCGCCTTCTGCATCTCCAGTTCCCATCATAGCCTTGCCCATTTCCATCATAACAGATCTAACATCAGCAAAGTCAAGATTTATTAATCCCGGCATTACCATTAAATCAGTAACTCCTCTAACTCCAGAATATAAAACTTTATCGGCCATTTTAAATGCGTCTGCAAAAGTAGTTTGTGCATTAGCTACTCTAAATAAGTTTTGGTTAGGAATAACTATTAAAGTATCTACCGATTTTTGTAACTCATTAATTCCTTCTTCTGCTAAACGCATTCTATTTCTTCCTTCAAATTGGAAAGGTTTTGTTACACAACCAACTGTAAGAATTCCTCTTTCCCTTGCCGCTTTCGCAATAACAGGAGCAGCTCCTGTCCCTGTTCCTCCTCCCATACCAGCAGTAACAAATAGCATATGGGTGCCATCAATATGCTCTAATATTTGATCAAGAGATTCATCCGCAGCAGCCCTTCCAATTTCGGGTCTAGCTCCAGCTCCTAAGCCTTGGGTAACATTTGCTCCTAATTGAACTCGCATCTGTGCCTGAGAGTTTGCTAGAGATTGAGCATCTGTATTAGAAACTACAAACTCAACCCCTTCTAAATGTGAAGAAATCATATTATTAACTGCATTACAACCTGCTCCTCCAACACCTATTACGGTTATTCTTGGCTTTAGCTCGTGAGTAGGAGGCACACTAATATTAATTGACATATTTATTCTCCTTTTTTATTAAAATATTTAATTTTTGTTTCTCATTATTTATTTTATTTAAATTTGCAAGCAACATAATTAATTTATCTCCTTTAATATTTTATTATACTTATCTAATTTTTTGGAAAGAATAGTATCCTTAGTTTTGATTGAAGTAATGTCATTAATAGGTATCGTTTTCAGTTTTAGATATTTATTATTTAAATACTCAATATGCTTAGGGTTTGTGATAAAAGACCATTCTGCTTCTGCTAGTCTAATTTTTTCATCTATTTCTATTATTTTACTTTTAATAATTTTTAATCTAGCTTCTTCATTTTTTAGTTCACTACTTAACCACATAGACCAAACTGTTCCCGAGACAGAAAAAATTATAATGAAAAGTGTAAAAAAACGCATCATGCTGCATAATCCATATTATTTATTTTCTCTGCGCATCTTAATTTAGCAGACCTTGCTCTAATATTAGAATTAAGTTCTTCATCACCAGCTAATAAAACTTTTTTTGTAATAAGCTTGAAAGAAGGATTGTTTTTAGCATCTTTAGAGTAAATACTAGCAGAATGTCTATACGGATTAGGATTTAAACCACTTTTAGACCTAAAAAATTTCTTAACTATTTTATCTTCTAAAGAGTGAAAAGAAATTACGACTAATCTTGCTCCAGGAGCTAATAATTTTTCTGCATCTATCAATGCTTTTTCAATTTCATCTAATTCATTATTAACTTTAATTCTGATAGCTTGAAAAGTTTTAGTTGCTGGATCAATTTTTAATTTAGGATTATTTCCAATTGCATTTCTTACTATATTTGACAACTCTAGTGTGGAAGTAATAGATTTATTTTTTCGATAATTTACTATAGCGCGTGCTATTCTT
>JAQWLZ010000030.1 GCA_029247025.1 Alphaproteobacteria bacterium
GAGATGGTGATGCCTGGAGATAACATACAATTTGAAGTAAACTTAGGTGCTCCAATTGCAATGGAAGAAGGATTAAGATTTGCAATAAGAGAAGGTGGAAGAACAGTAGGTGCAGGGGTTGTATCTAAGATTATTGAATAAATGTATATATACTTTTATTTAGGAGCGTAGCTCAATTGGTAGAGCACCGGTCTCCAAAACCGGGGGCTGCGGGTTCGAGTCCCTCCGCTCCTGCCAGTATATAAGGAAAAATATTATGACTAAAACAGCGCCATTGAAATTTTTGAAAGAAGTTCGTCAGGAGGTTAGTAAAGTAACTTGGCCTACTAGAAAAGAAACTATTTTAACTACAGCAATGGTTTTTGTGATGGTATTTATTTTGTCTTTATTTTTTTTAGGAGTTGACCAGGTGCTTTCATTTGGGGTTCGTTGGATACTTGGTTTATAATTATATTATTTTGGAGGTTAATTGTCACATCGTTGGTATGTAGTTAACACACATTCTGGTTTTGAAAAGAAAGTGTCGCAAGTTATAAAAGAACAAGCTGAAAGAAAGGGTTTATCTAGTCATTTTTCTCAGGTACTTGTTCCTATGGAAGAAGTCATAGAGGTAAGAAGAGGTAAGAAAGTTAATGCAGAAAGAAAGTTTTTTCCCGGGTATATTTTGATTAACATGGATATGACTGACGATACATGGCATCTAGTTAAGGATACTCCTAAAGTAAGTGGTTTTCTTGGTTCTTCAGGAAAGCCTGCTCCAATTTCTGAAGCTGAAGCTCAAGCAATATTAAGCCAAGTTCAGGAAGGGGTGGATAAACCAAAAAGGTCTATAATCTATCAAATAGGAGAAACTGTAAAAGTAGCAGATGGTCCTTTTGCCTCATTTAACGGTATAGTAGAGGATATAGATGAGGAAAAGGAAAGACTAAAAATAGCGGTATCAATATTTGGGCGATCTACTTTGGTGGAATTAGGTTACGGACAGGTTGAGAAATCTTAATTTTATTATTATGAATTTTTGGAGAGAATGAAATGGCAAAAAAAATAACAGGATATGTGAAATTGCAGGTCCCAGCAGGAAAAGCTAATCCTTCTCCTCCTGTAGGACCAGCTTTAGGACAAGCAGGTTTAAATATTATGGAGTTTTGTAAGGCGTTTAATGCAGAAACCCAACAAATGGAGCAAGGTGCACCTTTACCAGTTGTTATTTCCGTATATCAAGATAAAACTTTTAGTTTTGTTTTTAAAAAGCCTCCTGCAAGTTATTTAATTATGAAGGCAATTAATATAAAGAAAGCTTCGCAGACTCCAGGTAGAGATGAGCCTATTGCAAAAATATCAAGAAAACAATTAGAAGAAATAGCTGAGACTAAAATGTCAGATTTAAACGCACATACTGTAGATGATGCCTGTAAGATTTTAGCAGGTACTGCTAGATCTATGGGTGTAGAGGTAATGGAGTAAAAAATGTCAAAAATTTCTAAAAGGTATAAAAAAGCAAGTGAAGGATTATCATCTGAATCTAGTTTTGAATTAAAAGAAGCTGTAAAGTTATTAAAGGAAAGAGCCTCTGCAAAATTTGATGAAACAGTTGATATAGCGATGAATTTAGGAGTTGACCCTAAACATTCGGATCAAATGGTTAGAGGTGTAGTATCTATGCCAAAAGGGACTGGAAAAACTGCAAGAGTTGCAGTTTTTGCAAAAGATAAAAAAGCTGAAGAAGCAAAATCAGCTGGTGCAGATATAGTAGGAGCGGAAGACTTGGCTGAAAAAGTTGAAAAAGGAGAAATTAATTTTGATAGGATTATTGCTACGCCAGATATGATGGCGGTTGTCGGAAAATTAGGAAAAGTACTTGGTCCTAGAGGTTTAATGCCAAACCCTAAATTAGGCTCAGTCACTATGGATGTAGATGCGGCTGTTAAGGCAATAAAAAGTGGGCAAGTTGAATTTAAAGTAGAGAAATCTGGAATAATCCATGCCGGTATTGGTAAGGCTAGTTTTAAAGAACAAGATTTAGAAGAAAATGTATCTGCTTTTATTAATTCAGTAAGTAAAGCAAAACCATCAGGAGCAAAAGGACAGTTTATTAAAAAGATATCAATTAGTTCAAGTATGGGCCCAGCTATTAAAATAGATTTAAATAGCTTAAACGTATAGTTATAAAAAATATTTCAATTTCTTGCTTTTATATATTTTTTGTATTATGAGATAGTATAATAATAATATCTATCTAAGACTGCAGGTTTCCAGTGATGGAATTAAATTCTGCATAGATGAGATTAGCACGTTCACTAGTGTGAAAATTCATTTTTTAGATAGAGCTTTTATGAGAGGGTCATATGGATAGATCACAAAAAGAAAAAGCTGTTGAAGATTTTAAAAATATATTAAATGAGGCTGAAGCTGTTATAGTTGCCCAATATAAAGGTTTAAACTCTGAAACAATAGATGAGTTAAGAACAAAGACTAGAGATTCTAATGTTACATTTAAAGTTACAAAAAATAGGTTAATAAAAATAGCACTTACTGGCGGTGTATATGAAAATATTAGTGATTTATTTACCGGTCCTACTGCAATTGCATATTCTAAAGACATAGTAGCTGCTGCTAAAGTTACTAGTGAATTTTCAAAAGGTAACGAAAATTTAGTTATAATTGGCGGTGCATTGAAAGAAAAGGTATTAGATTTAGATGGTATAAAGCATCTAGCTTCATTACCTTCGTTACCAGAGTTGCAAGCAAAAATTATAGGTTTAATTTCTGCTCCTGCTAGACAAATTGCTACTGTTGTTGCTGCACCTGCAACACAATTAATTACTGTTACTAAAGCTTATGAAGGTGCAAAATAATTTGTTTAATTCTCAGTTCAATTTTGAAAGGAAATAATTATGGCTGATTTAGAAAAAATAGTAGAAGAGTTGTCTACTTTAACTGTTATGGAGGCTGCTGAGCTTTCTAAACTTCTTGAAGAAAAATGGGGAGTATCTGCTGCTGCTGCTGTAGCGGTGGCGCCTGGTGGTGCTGCTTCTGGTGGAGCAGAAGCTGCAGAAGCTAAAGATAGCTTTGATGTAGTTTTAGCTGCAGTTGGAGAATCTAAAATAAATGTTATTAAAGAAGTTAGAGCAATTACTGCTTTAGGACTAAAAGAAGCTAAAGATTTAGTTGAAGCTGCTCCAAAGGCTGTTAAAGAGGGTGCTTCCAAAGAGGAAGCAGAAGAAATAAAGAAAAAACTAGAAGAAGCGGGCGCAACTGTAGAATTGAAATAAATTTTTTATTTTAAATGAAACCTTTGCTAATTTTTATAGTTTCTAATTATTTAGCTTGCGATAATTCCTATCGTAAGATATATAATGTTTATTTTAATGTATAGTTTTTAAATTGTACTATTATCATTTTATTTTAGAGGCTAATATACTCATGTATTGGTTTTAAATATTACAAGCTTGTTTTTTTTTATAGTATTTGATTACAATAATTTTATTTTACTTGGTAATTTCTAAATATTGATTTTACGGTTATTTACTGCGAGGCATGCGAAATGATTAAATCCCATATAAGTTTAACAGGAAGAAAAAGAATACGTAAATCTTTTGGATCTATTAGTGAAGTGGCTAAAATGCCTAATTTAATAGATGTACAAAAAGCATCTTATGAAAAGTTTTTATCTTTAAATAATAATGATGTTAATCAAGGTTTATATAGAGTTTTTGACTCTGTATTTCCTATAAGTGATTTTACAGATACCTCTGAACTTCAATTTATTTCATATGAACTAGGGAATTCAAAGTATGATGTTGAAGAATGTAGACAAAGGGGTCTTACATATGCAGCACCTTTAAGGGTAAAATTTAGACTAATAATATATGATTTAGATGAAGAAACTAATATTAAATCAGTAAGAAGTATTTTAGAACAGGATGTTTATATGGGAGATATGCCTTTAATGACAGATAAAGGAACATTTGTTGTTAATGGAACAGAAAGAGTTGTCGTTAGCCAGATGCATCGTTCTCCTGGTGTCTTTTTTGATAATGATAGAGGAAAGAGCCATTCTTCTGGCAAAATACTATTTAATGCAAGAATTATTCCTTACAGAGGGTCATGGTTAGATTTTGAGTTTGATGCTAAAGATAATTTATTTGTTAGAATAGATAGAAGAAGAAAACTTCCAGTTTCTTTAGTTTTAAAATCATTAAATATGGATAATGAATCTATTTTAGAAAATTTTTATGATATTATTAGTTATGAAAATTCAAAAAACGGATGGGTTACTGATTTAGTAGATACGCAGATATCAGGAATGAAGTTCGATTATGATATTAAAACCGTTAAAGGAAAAGTAATTTTCCCAAAAGACACAAGAATTACAGCTCGATTAATTAAAAAAGCTAAAGATGATAAGGTAAAAAAATTATTATTTCCTGAGGATGCTATTATTAATCAATATTCTGCACATGATTCTGTCAATTTAGATACAGGAGAAATATATTTTGAAGCAGGTCAAATTATTGATGAAGAAATTTTAACTAAAATTAATGAGGAAAATATTAAAGGTATTTCAATTCTTTTAATAAGTAATAAAATAGGTCCTTATATTAGAAATACATTAATTGAAGCAGATAAAACTTCCTCAAGAGTTGAAGCATTAGCAGATATATATAGAATAATGCGCCCTGGTGAACCTCCAACTGAAGAAACATCAGAAAGATTATTTTATGATTTATTCTTCACAAAAGCTAACTTTGTTAAAGATAAAGTTGAATGTAAATCTGAACCTAATTCGTCTGGAAAAACAATTAAAATTTTGTCTAAAGAAATTATGGAGACAGCAGGTTGTTGGATTATAGACCAAAATAGTGAATGGACACTAATAACTCTATCTGCCGTAGCTAGAGATGGTTTGCCAGCAACCTTTTGGGTAAGTAATAAAAATATTATGGACGTCAGGTCAGAACGTTATGATCTTTCAGCAGTAGGAAGAGTAAAATTAAATAATAGATTAGAACTTGACGCATCAGATACTATTACTGAAATAAGAAAAGAAGATGTGATAGGAGTAATAAAAACTTTAATTGGATTGAGAGATGGAATCGGAGAGATAGATGATATTGATCATCTGGGTAATAGAAGAGTAAGGTCGGTTGGCGAGCTTTTAGAAAATCAATACCGTATTGGTTTGTCTAGAATGGAGAGAGCAGTTAGAGAAAAAATGTCATCTGCTGAAATAGACTCGGTTATGCCTCAAGATTTAATAAATTCTAAACCAGCCCAAGCATCTATTCGCGAATTTTTTGGCTCTTCTCAGTTAAGTCAGTTTATGGATCAAACTAATCCATTAAGTGAAATTACGCATAAAAGGAGAGTTTCTGCATTAGGACCAGGAGGCCTTACTAGAGAGAGGGCAGGTTTTGAAGTCAGAGATGTACATCCTACGCATTATGGAAGAATATGTCCTATTGAAACTCCTGAAGGTCCTAATATTGGTCTTATAAATAGTTTAGCAACACATGCTAAAATAAATAAATATGGTTTTATTGAAAGTCCTTACAGGGTTGTTAAACAAGAAAAAGTTACTTCTGAAGTAATTTATTTGTCAGCTATGGAAGAGAGTAGATATACTATTGCTCAAGCAAATGCAACATTAACAAGTGCTGGAAAATTTGAGGATGATTTAGTAAGTTGTAGAAAAGATGGTGATTTTGTGATGGTGCATCCAAAAAACATTGATTATATTGATGTGTCACCGAAACAATTAGTATCTGTGGCTGCAGCACTTATTCCTTTCTTAGAAAATGATGATGCAAATAGGGCTTTAATGGGATCAAATATGCAAAGGCAAGCTGTTCCTTTAATAAGTGCTGAAGCTCCTTTAGTAGGAACAGGAATGGAAGCTAAAGTAGCAGCAGATTCTGGTTCAGCAGTAGCTGCTAGACGTTCAGGATACGTAGATCAAGTAGACGCGAGTAGAATAGTTATAAGTGTTGCTGATCCAGATAATCCAGATAGAACAATTGGGGTTGATATTTATAATCTTCTTAAATTTCAAAGATCTAATCAAAATACAGCTATAAATCAAAGACCACTTGTTAAGGTTGGAGATAAGGCTAATGCTGGAGATATTATAGCAGATGGTCCTTCAACAGATCTTGGAGAACTAGCTTTAGGAAGAAACGTGTTGGTAGCCTTTATGCCTTATAATGGCTATAACTATGAGGATTCTATATTAATTTCAGAAAAGGTTGTTCAAGAAGATGTGTTTACTTCAATACATATTGAAGAATTTGATGTAATGGCCAGAGATACGAAGTTAGGGCCAGAAGAAATTAGTCGCGATATTCCTAATGTCGGGGAAGATGCTCTTAAAAATTTAGATGAGGCTGGAATTGTATACATAGGAGATGAAGTAAGCTCTAATGATATATTAGTTGGAAAAGTTACACCTAAAGGTGAAACGCCTACTACACCTGAAGAAAAATTATTACGAGCAATTTTTGGGGAAAAAGCAGCAGATGTAAGAGATTCTTCTTTAAGGTTGCCCCCTGGCGTTTCCGGAACTGTTGTTGAAGTTAGAGTGTTTTCAAGAAGAGGCGTAGATAAAGATGAACGTGCACTGGAGATTGAAAGAGAGGGAATTTCTAGATTTGCTGATGACAGAGATGATGAGTTAAGAATTATAGAAAATAATGTTTATGATAGGTTAAAAGGTTTATTATTATCTAACAAAGCAATAGTTGGCCCTAAAGGCTTTAGTAATAATAAAAAAATTACTATTGAAGAATTGTCAAATTATACTCTAGGACAGGCATGGCAATTTGTAGTTTCTAATCAAAAAGTTATGTCAGACATAGAAATATTAAAAAAAGAATTTGATGATGAAATTAAAAGGTTGCAGATAAGGTTTGAAGAAAAAGTTGATAAAATTCAGGATGGAGATGAGTTGCTGCCAGGTGTCTTGAAAATGGTAAAAGTTTTTGTTGCAGTAAAGCGTAAACTGCAGCCAGGAGATAAAATGGCGGGAAGGCATGGAAATAAGGGAGTAATATCAAGAATTTCTCTTGTCGAAGATATGCCATACTTAGAAGACGGAACTCCTGTAGATATAGTTTTAAATCCACTAGGTGTTCCATCTAGAATGAATGTAGGCCAAATTCTAGAAACTCACCTTGGTTGGGCTTCAGCTGGTTTAGGAAAACAGATATCAACTATAGTAAATGATTATCAAAAGGAACAGCGTATAGAAAAACTTAAAGAAAAATTTAAAAAAATATATGGAGCTAAAGTATGGAAAAATGCTCAAGAAGAAATAAATGATGATGATTTATTAGAATTAGCAGGTAACCTTAAAAAAGGTGTTCCGATGGCTACTCCAGTTTTTGATGGGGCAAATGAGGAAGATATAAAAGAACAATTAGCTAATTCTTTTAGGGATCTATCTGGCCAAGTAACTCTTAAGGATGGCAGGACTGGAGAAACTTTTGCACGTCAGATAACAGTCGGATACGTATATATGCTCAAGCTTCATCACTTAGTAGATGATAAAATTCATGCTAGATCTATTGGTCCTTATAGTTTGGTTACCCAACAGCCTTTAGGAGGGAAAGCACAATTTGGAGGACAAAGATTTGGAGAAATGGAAGTATGGGCTTTGCAGGCTTATGGTGCTTCTTACACACTTCAAGAAATGTTAACTGTTAAATCAGATGATGTATCAGGCAGGACTAAAGTTTATGAATCAATAATTAGAGGTGAAGATAGTTTTGAATCCGGAATTCCTGAATCCTTTAACGTCTTAACTAAAGAATTACAAGCCTTATGTTTAAATGTAGGCTTAAATAATAGAGAAAAAAAATAATATTTATTAGCAAATAGTGAGAAAAATTATGAGTAAACTATTAAAAGTGTTTGAACCTTTAACTACAAATAATAATTTTGATGAAATAAAAATATCTATAGCAAGTCCAGATGTCATCAGATCTTGGTCTTTTGGAGAAGTTAAAAAACCAGAAACCATAAATTATAGAACATTTAAGCCAGAAAGAGATGGTCTTTTTTGTGCAAAAATATTTGGACCTATTAAAGATTACGAATGTTTATGTGGAAAATATAAAAGGATGAAACATAGAGGAGTAGTTTGCGAAAAATGTGGTGTGGAGGTTATTCAATCTAAAGTAAGAAGAGATAGAATGGGACACATTACACTTGCAGCCCCAGTAGCTCATATATGGTTTTTAAAGTCGCTACCATCAAGAATTAGCTTATTATTAGATATGGCCATGAAAGATGTAGAAAAGATACTTTATTTTGAAAATTTTGTTGTAATGGAGCCTGGAACTACGGATTTAAAAATAAATCAACTTTTATCTGAGACGGAGCATCAAGACGCTTTAGATGAATACGGGTCAGAATTTCAAGCTTCAATTGGAGCAGAAGCTATTAAGGAAATGCTTTCTGGAATAAATTTAATAGAAGAAAGAGATCTTATGAGGGAAGAACTTAAAACTACCTCATCAGAGATTAAAAGGAAGAAATACGTTAAAAGATTAAAATTAGTAGAGGCATTTTTAAGTTCTGGTAATTTGCCAGAATGGATGATTTTAGATGTCGTTCCTATTTTACCTCCTGAATTAAGACCTTTAGTTCCTTTAGATGGAGGCAGATTTGCTACAAGTGATTTAAATGATTTATATAGAAGAGTAATAAATAGGAATAATAGGTTAAAACGTTTATTAGATTTAAGAGCCCCTGATATTATTATTAGAAATGAAAAAAGAATGTTGCAAGAGTCAGTTGATGCATTATTTGATAATTCAAGAAGGTCTCGTCCAATTACCGGTTCTAATAAAAGACCATTAAAATCTTTGGCAGATATGCTTAAAGGTAAACAGGGAAGGTTTAGACAAAACCTCTTAGGAAAAAGATGTGATTATTCTGGAAGGTCAGTAATTGTAGTTGGTCCTGAACTTAAACTTCATGAATGTGGTATTCCAAAAAAAATGGCATTAGAATTATTTAAGCCATTTATTTATTCAAAGTTAGAACTTTATGGACTTGCAACTTCCATTAAAGCTGCAAAAAAAATGGTTGAGAAAGAACAGCCTGAAGTATGGGACATTCTTGAGCAAGTTATAAGAGAGCACCCAGTTTTACTTAATAGAGCACCTACGCTTCATAGACTAGGTATACAAGCATTTGAACCAGTTCTTATTGAGGGTAAGGCAATACAATTACATCCATTAGTTTGTACTGCTTTTAATGCAGATTTTGATGGTGATCAAATGGCAGTTCATGTGCCTTTATCATTAGAAGCTCAATTAGAAGCTAGAGTTTTAATGATGTCTACTAACAATATATTAAGTCCAGCAAATGGAAAACCAATTATTGTTCCTACACAAGATATTGTCTTAGGTTTGTATTATATGTCTTTAATGCATGAAAAGGAAAAAGGAGAAGGGTCAATTTTCGCTGATGTTTCTGAAATTAAACATGCTCTAAATTCGGGTCATTTGAGTCTTCACGCAAAAATAAAAGCTAGATTTATATCTGTAAATGATAAAAATGAACAATTTTCACAAGTTGTTGAGACTACAGCTGGCAGAATGCTAATTTCTGAAATATTACCAAGAAATCATCATATAAAGTATGAATTAATTAATAGAACTCTGAAAAAGAAAGAGGTGAGTACATTAATAGATATGGTTTATAGACACTGTGGACAAAAAGAAACTGTTATATTTTCAGATAGACTAATGAAAATTGGGTTTACTGAAGCTTGTAAAGCTGGAATATCATTTGGTAAAGATGATATGATCATTCCAGAAGCTAAAAAATCCATGGTTAATGGAACAGCTAATCTAGTAAAAGAGTATGAAAAACAATACAGTGATGGATTATTAACTTATCAAGAAAAATATAATAAAGTAGTAGACGCTTGGTCTCAATGTACCGATCAAGTAACAGATGCAATGATGGGAGAAATGGCAAAAGGAGTAGGTGTAGATATGAATTCAGTTTTCATGATGGCTGATTCAGGTGCTAGAGGCTCTACTGCTCAAATGAAACAATTGGCAGCTATGAGAGGATTAATGGCAAAACCATCTGGAGAAATTATCGAAACTCCAATTATATCTAATTTTAAAGAAGGTTTATCCGTTTTAGAATATTTTAATTCTACTCATGGAGCTAGAAAAGGGTTAGCTGATACTGCTCTTAAAACTGCTAATTCTGGTTATTTGACTAGAAGGTTAGTTGATGTAGCACAAGATGTAATTATTACTGAAGATGATTGTGGGACTACAAATGGAATTATCAAAAAAACAATTATAGAGGGTTCAGATGTTATTGAAAGCATAGGAGAGCAAATCTTAGGAAGAGTTGCATCTGATAATATAATTGACCCAACAAATTCAAATGTATTAGTAAAAGCTGGCAATCTTATTATGGAGTCCGATGTTGTTGCTATTGAAAATGCAGAAATTGATTCGGTAAAAGTAAGGTCTGTGCTTACTTGTAATACAGAAAGTGGGGTTTGTGCAGCTTGCTACGGAAGAGATTTAGCTAGAGGAACTATAGTTAATAAAGGTGAGGCAGTTGGCGTGATTGCTGCTCAGTCAATTGGCGAACCAGGTACACAGCTGACTATGAGAACTTTTCATATAGGTGGAGCAGCTCAACAAACTGAGCAATCAAGTATTGAGAGTGCTATTGAAGGTACTTTGAAATTAGTTAACGGGAATATTATCAAAGATTCAAATGGATCAGAAGTAGTCATGAGTAGAGATGCGGAGATAGTTATTCTAGATGCAAATAAAAGAGAAAGATCTAAAAATAAAGTTCCCAAAGGTGCGCGGTTATTATTTAAGGATGGCTCAAAGATAATGAAAGGAGATAAGTTAGTAGAATGGGATCCATATACCCGTCCAATTATTTCTGAAAAATCAGGTATTATAAAATATAGTGATTTGTTAGAAGGAGTATCTATTCAGGAAGATATGAATGATGAAACAGGTATTTCCTCTAAAAGAGTTAAAGATTGGAGATCTAATTCTCAATTGACAAAATCTAATTCTAAAATGAAAGATTTTAATCCTCGAATTGAGATTGTAAATAAAGCGGGGAAAATGTTAAAAATTTCCTCTGGTGCTAATGCTTCTTATGAACTTCCTGTAGACGCTATTCTTAGTGTGGAGAATGGTCAAGAAGTTTTTGCTGGTGATTTAATTGCACGTATACCTCTTGAATTTAAGTTAAGAGATATTACGGGAGGCCTACCTAGAGTAGCTGAATTATTTGAAGCAAGAAGACCTAAAGAGCATGCGTTTATTTCAGAAATAGATGGTAAAGTTCAATCAGGAAAAGACTATAAAGGAAAAAGAAGGTTAGAAATTGTATCTGATAATGGAGATATTCAAGAATACCTTATTCCAAAGGGAAGACATATCACAGTTCAAGAAGGAGATGAAGTAAGAAAAGGTGATACTTTGACGGATGGACCAAGAGTTCCTCATGATATATTGACAGCTATGGGAGTAGAGGCCTTGGCCTCATATCTAGTAGATGAAGTTCAGGAGGTATATAGACTTCAAGGAGTTAAGATTAATGATAAACATATTGAAGTTATCACTAGACAGATGATGCAAAAAGTTGAAATTATAGATCCAGGTGATACAACATTTTTAGTAGGAGAACAAATTGCTACTAAAGAGTTTCATGCAGAGAATAATAATCTAGCAAAAAACTCAACAAAAGCTATATCTAAGCCTGTTTTACAAGGTATTACCAAGGCGAGTCTATCAACATCTTCTTTTATTTCCGCTGCTTCATTTCAAGAAACTACTAGAGTTTTGACAGAAGCCGCAGTAGGTGGTAAATCAGATCAATTAATGGGTCTTAAAGAAAACGTAATTGTAGGAAGGCTGATACCCGCAGGAACTGGAAGGACTCTTGAAGGTTATAGATCTATAGCTCATAGTAAAGATCAAGAAATTATTAAAATGAGAGAAGAAACAGAGCTTAAAATATCTGAAGAAAATAAGCCTGCTGATGAAGCAATTTAGATAATTTAGGTAATGTTTCATCATGATATAATTTTTAATAAATAAAAGTAATATAATTGTTGACGGAAGCTTTATTCGAACGTAATATCCGGCCTTCGAATTTATTATGTTTTTTTTAGGGAAATAGCCAATAAAAATTGATTGGAAATGTAGATGCCGACCATAAACCAGCTTGTAAGATTAGGACGTAAGGTTCCTATAAAAAGAAATAAAGTGCCAGCTTTAGAAGCTTGTCCCCAAAAAAGAGGAGTGTGTACTCGTGTCTATACAACTACACCTAAAAAACCAAATTCAGCTCTAAGGAAGGTAGCTCGTATTAGATTAACTAATGGGTTTGAAGTTACTAGTTATATTCCAGGAGAGGGTCATAATTTACAAGAACACTCAGTAGTTATGATAAGAGGCGGAAGAGTTAAAGACTTACCAGGTGTGAGATATCACATTATTAGAGGCACATTAGATACACAAGGTGTTTCTGATAGACGTCAACGACGTTCTAAATATGGTTCAAAAAGGCCTAAGTAGGGGAAAATAATGTCAAGAAGACGTAAAGCTCAAAAACGTGAATTAATACCAGATCCAAGATATGGAGATATAATAATTTCTAAATTTTCTAATAGTTTAATGCAGCATGGAAGAAAAGCTATTTCTGAAAGATTGTTATACGGTGCCTTAGAAAAAATAAAAGAGAAAACAGGTCAAGAATCTCTTAAAGTTTTTAAAGAAGCTATTGAGAATGTTAAACCGCAAATAGAGACAAGGTCTCGAAGAGTAGGAGGTGCAACTTATCAAGTTCCTACAGAAGTTAGACCTGAAAGAAGACAAGCCCTTGCTATTAGATGGATAATAGGGGCAGCGAGAGGAAGGTCAGAAGCAACTATGCTAGAAAGACTTGCTAATGAACTTTTAGATGCCTCCCAAAATCGTGGCGTAGCTATTAAAAAAAGAGAAGATACTTTAAAAATGGCCGAAGCAAACAGAGCATTTGCTCATTATAGATGGTAATATAGGGATTTAATAGAATGGCACGAACAACTCCAATAAATCGTTATAGAAACATAGGAATTATGGCACATATAGATGCTGGAAAAACTACAACTACAGAAAGAGTTCTTTATTATACGGGTAAATCCCATAAAATTGGCGAAGTTCATGATGGTGCTGCTACTATGGACTGGATGGAGCAAGAGCAGGAAAGAGGAATTACAATAACTTCGGCTGCAACTACTGCTTTTTGGAAAGATCACAGAATAAATATTATAGATACTCCTGGGCATGTAGATTTTACTATTGAAGTTGAGAGGTCTTTAAGAGTTTTAGATGGAGCAGTATGCGTATTTGATTCAGTTGCAGGAGTTGAGCCTCAATCCGAAACTGTCTGGAGACAAGCAGATAAATATGATGTTCCTAGAATGTGTTTTGTCAATAAAATGGATAGGACTGGAGCAGATTTCTTTCGTTGTGTAGATATGATGAAAACTAGATTAGGCGCCAAGCCTTTAGTAATTCAGCTACCTTTAGGTGCAGAATCTGACTTTTTAGGTTTAATTGACTTATTAGAAATGAAACAACTCAGATGGAAAGATGAAAGTCTAGGAGCAGAATTTGTTGTTGAAGATATCAATGATGCTTTATTAGATGATGCTAAGAAATGGCGTGAACAAATGATTGAGTTGGCTGTTGAGCAAGATGATGCAGCTATGGAAGAGTATTTAGATGGTAATGAGCCAAATATAGAAACTTTAAAAAAATGTATTAGAAAAGGTACTTTAAGTAGTTCTTTTGTTCCTGTTTTATGTGGATCAGCTTTTAAAAATAAAGGTGTTCAACCAATGTTAGATGCTGTTATTGATTTTCTTCCTTCTCCTGAGGACTTACCTCCTGTTAAGGGTATAAATCCATCTGATGATTCTGAAATGAATAGGGAATTAAGTGATGATGTTCCATTTTCTGCGCTGGCTTTTAAAATTATGAACGATCCTTTTGTGGGTTCATTAACATTTTGTAGGGTTTACTCTGGAGTAGTGGAGGCTGGAACTACAGTATTCAATACTGTTAAAGAAAATAAAGAAAGAATTGGTAGAATGCTATTAATGCATGCAAACCATCGAGAGGATGTCAAAGAAGCACGTTCAGGAGATATAATTGCTATTGCTGGTTTAAAGAATGTAACCACTGGTGATACTTTATGTGAATCTTCCAAACCTATTATCTTAGAAAGAATGGAATTTCCCGATCCGGTTATAGAAGTAGCAGTTGAGCCTAAAACAAAAGCGGATCAAGAAAAAATGGGCGTTGCTTTGGGAAGGTTAGCTGCTGAAGATCCTTCATTTAGAGTTACTTCTGATCACGATAGTGGTCAAACAATTATTAAAGGTATGGGTGAGTTACATTTAGATATCTTAGTTGATAGAATGAAAAGGGAATTTAAGGTTGAAGCTAACGTAGGAGCTCCTCAGGTAGCATATAGGGAAACTATTACTACTGAGGCAGATATTGATTATACACATAAAAAGCAAAGTGGTGGCGCTGGTCAATTTGCTAGAGTTAAAATGGTTATAAAACCAGGTGAACCAGGCTGTGGGTTAGATTTTGAGAATACAGTTGTAGGTGGAAATATTCCAAAAGAATATATACCTGGCGTGGAAAAAGGTATTGGTGCTGCTATGACTTTCGGAGTCGTTGCTGGGTTTCCTGTAACTGATGTGAAAGTAGTTTTATATGATGGAGCATACCATGATGTAGATTCAAGTGTGATGGCCTTTGAATTAGCTGGAAGGGCTGGTTTTAGAGAAGGTTTACAAAAAGCAGGACCAAAACTATTAGAACCAGTAATGAGGGTTGAGGTGGTTACTCCAGAAGAATTTGTGGGAGATGTTATAGGAGATTTAAATAGTAGAAGAGGACAAGTTCAAGGTATGGAGCCACAAGGTGTTAATACTTTAGTTAAAGCTATGGTTCCTCTCGCAACTATGTTTGGATATGTTAATAATTTACGATCATTAACTCAGGGTAGAGCAAGTTATTCAATGTTTTTTGAGAAATATGAGCAATGCCCGGAAATGATCGCTGAAGAAGTTAAAAAGAAAATGGCTTAATTATAGTAATTAAAGGACGGAGATAAGAGATGGCTAAAGAAAAATTTGAGCGTAATAAACCCCATGTAAATATAGGTACGGTAGGCCATGTTGATCATGGTAAAACTACTTTAACAGCTGCTATTACTAAGGTGATGTCTGAAGCATCTGGTGGTGACGCTATAGCGTACGATGAAATTGATAAAGCTCCAGAAGAAAGAGAGCGTGGTATTACAATTAATACTGCTCACGTAGAATATGAAACAGGTGAGCGTCACTATGCACACGTAGATTGTCCGGGTCACGCAGACTATGTAAAAAATATGATTACAGGTGCTGCACAAATGGATGGAGGAATTCTAGTTGTTTCTGCTTCTGATGGTCCTATGCCACAAACTAGAGAGCACATTCTTCTTGCAAGACAAGTTGGTGTTCCTGCTCTTTGTGTATTTTTAAATAAATGTGACCAAGTAGACGATCCAGAGTTAATGGAACTTGTTGAAATGGAAATACGTGAACTTCTGACACAATATGAATTTCCAGGAGATGATATTCCTATTATTAAAGGCTCAGCATTAAAGGCGTTAGAAGGAGATACTAGTGATATAGGTGTTCCATCTATCGTAGAACTTATGAAACAAGTTGATGCATATATTCCAAAACCAGATCGTCCAGTAGACTTACCATTTTTATTACCTATAGAAGATGTATTTTCTATTTCAGGTAGAGGCACTGTTG
>JAQWLZ010000062.1 GCA_029247025.1 Alphaproteobacteria bacterium
GGATCTTTTGGAGTAACTGCTAAGTGTGATGAATTTTCTCCAAATATAATAAACTCTATAGAAAATCACATTTTTCCGAGTATTAATAGGATGATTTGGAGAAATAGTGATTTGGAGTTTTCATCTTTAAATTCATTATTAAGAAGTTTAAGTCAAATGCCAGATAAGCCTTATTTAATTATGAGCCCAGAAGCTGACGATGAGAAATTATTAAAAGCTATATCAAAAAAAGAATTTATACTTAATAAGTTATGTGGTGAGATAGAAGTAAAGTTATTATGGGAAATTTGTTCAATTCCAGACTACAGTAAAAATTTTGATGATTCTCACGCAGAACTTTTAGAGCAGATATATCTTTTCTTATTAGATAAGGGAGAGATACCTGAAAATTGGGTGAATAAGAAATTAGATAAACTTAATAATATAAAAGGAGAACTAGATCTTTTGGGAACTAGATTAGCAAATGTAAGAACATGGAATTATATTTCAAACCAAAAAGAATGGGTCAACACCAAAAGTGAACTGGCAAATAGAGCCAAGTATATAGAGAATAGATTATCAGATGCCTTACATGAAGGATTGATTGAAAGATTTGTTGATTATAAAATGGCAAAATTTTCAAAAAATTTGGGGGTAGAAAATGAACTTATTTCAAGTATTTCCAAAGATAATTCAGTTTTAGTTGAAGGTCACTTTATTGGTAGGCTTGAGGGTTTCAGTTTTATTAATGAAGTATCTAATAACCCTGAAGATAAAAAAGAGGTTTTAAAAATTGTTAGAAGGACTTTGAATAAAGAGCTTAAAAAAAGAGTAGATAATCTTCAAAGGTGCCAGGACTATGAATTAAGTTTTGATAAAGAAATGAATATTTTTTGGAAAAAAAATCTATTAGCTAAATTAATTAAAGGTTCTTCAGTTACAAATCCTAAAATACTTCTTGTTAACTTTATTTTATTAGATGACCTTGACAAAAAAAATGTAAAAAAAAGATTATCTCAGTTTCTCAAAAAATTTATTTCTGATTTTTTATATCCTTTAAATTTATTACATTCAAAATTTAAAGAAGGAGCAATTAGCGGAATAGTTTATCAACTAAATGAATCCTTAGGAGCAATTAATCTATCTAAAGATAAAAAATTCACTAATCAATTAATTGAAAAGCATAAAAGCTCTCTTTTAAATTCCGGTATAAAAATTGGAGAGTTATTTATATGGGTTCCTGAGCTATTCAAAAATAAACAAAGAGAGTTTTTTTGGAATTTAAAGCAAATATATTATGAAATTGAAAATAGAACTGCTTATCCTGATCATAAAAGTATAATTAGTAAGCACAATGCTCCTAAAGTAATATTATATTCTAGCGAATTTATATTGATTGGTGAGAGTTTTTATAATGTAAAGT
This sequence comes from Alphaproteobacteria bacterium, assembly GCA_029247025.1. Lineage (GTDB taxonomy): Bacteria > Pseudomonadota > Alphaproteobacteria > TMED109 > TMED109 > TMED109. The sequence continues at coordinate 1,403 of JAQWLZ010000062.1, forward strand.
TGATTGAAAGAATAATTAAAAAGATTAGAGATACCTCAAAGCATAAAAAATTATTTTTCTCATACAAAAAAAATATCAGTTATTTTAATAAAAATTTTGGTTTATCTTATTCACAATTAAAAGACATATTATATAAATTAAATTTCAAAAAAGATAAAGAAAATCCAGTTAAGTATATTTTACAAGAGAATAATATTAAAATTAATAATTATATTAAGTCAGAAAGAAAGAATTCTCCTTTTGCAATTTTAAAAAAATTATCAATTAATTAAATTGCTATCTAGATAAATTATTTATTTTATGTTAGTAGGCTCTTTATAAAGTACTTTTTTTGATTTTATTTATTAAATAGGGGCTATATTATGTTTAATTCTTTTAAAAATATTTTTAAAAATACATATGTTAAAGTTGAAAGTCCTAATGATGAATATAAAGTAGCCTGTACCGCGCTTTTATGTGAAGCGGCATCTATGGATGGCGTATTTGATGAAAACGAAAAAAAATTAATTTTAGTTTTAATTCAAAAACAATTTAATGTAGACGCAAATGAAGCAAACAAGATCTATATTGAAGGAAAAAATTTAGCAGAAAATTCCTCTCAATTATATGGTTTTACTAGGATAATAAAAGAATCTTGGGAGATTGAAAAAAGAATTACTTTGCTTGAGATGTTATGGGAATTGGCATATGTTGACGGTGAATTGGATGCTGCTGAAGATATGCTTATTAGAAGAATTGCAGGTCTTATTCATGTAGAAGATAGAGATCGAATTGAAGCAAAACAAAAAGTGTTAAATAAAATAAATAATTGAAATGAGGTATATTAATGACTTATGTGGTGACTGAGGATTGCATAAAATGTAAGTTCACTGATTGTGTAGAGGTATGTCCAGTAGATTGCTTTTATGAAGGTGAAAATATGTTAGTAATAAATCCAGATGAATGTATAGATTGTGGAGTTTGTGAGCCTGAATGTCCTGCAGAAGCTATTCTACCTGACTCAGACTCTGGTGCTGAAAAATGGATTGATTTAAATGCTACCCAATCAAATATTTGGCCTAATCTTACAGAAAAGAAAGAGCAATCTAGTGATGCAGAAGAATACCAAGGTGTAGAAAATAAATTTGAAAAATTTTATTCTGATAAACCAGGCGAGTAACTTAATTAAATATTAGAGGAAGTAATGGATAAGGTTGAAGAAAAATTTAAAGTTGGTGATTGGTTAATATATCCGAAGCATGGCTTAGGAAAAGCTATTGATTATGAAGTGCAAACCATTCTTAAAAGTAAAATTGAGTTTTTAGTAGTATTTTTTGAACAAGAAAGAATGACTTTAAGAATTCCGATTGATAAATTAAATGAATTAGGTTTAAGAGCAATTTCTGATAAAGAAGAGATGAAAAATGCACTGAATGCCTTAAAAGGAAAAGCTCGTATTAGAAAAACAATGTGGGCTAAAAGAGAAAAAGATTATAAAGATAAATTAAATAAAGGAGACCCAACTTCAGTTGCGGAAGTTTTAAGAGATTTATTTAGAGGAGAAGGAGATCCAGAACAGTCATATAGTGAAAGACAATTATACGAAATGGCATTAGATCGTTTTGCTCGTGAAATGGTAGCTGTGCATGATATAGCCATAGAAGATGCTATAAAAAAAACTGAAGAAAACCTTAAGGCTGATAAATAAATGAAAGAGGCTTTCTATGGGCAATTATGATTTAAAAGCTCATACTGATTATGAAAAAAAAATATATAACAGCAATATAAGAAATCATAATTTAGGTTCTTTTGAACGAGTTTGGGCTATTGGGGCCGTTAATGGAAAAGCGGAACTTTTTCAAAGAATATGTAGTCAAATTATAGAAAAGTCTAATTTAAATGATAGGCTAGTATTTACAGGAAATTTAATAGGTAGAAATAGTAATAAAATTAATGAATCTAAAAAAGTTATAGATATAGCCTTAAAATTAAGAGCAATTTTTATGACTAATAGTTCATTTGATATAGGAGATATTGTTTTTTTAAGAGGGTGTTATGAAGAGTTACTAGATAAGTCTAGAGAGCTTCATATGTCTCCTAATCCCCTGGAATTAGTTGATTGGATGTATAGCAGAGGTCTAGATGAAATTTTAGAATCATATAATATTTCATCATCTTTATTACATCATGCGGCTAGAGATGGTGCTTCGGCACTATCTAGGGCATCTGTCGAGATAAATTTAGCTATAGATAATAACCCGGGCCATATTAATTATATGACTTCATTAAAACGTCTAGCTTATAATGATGAAAAGACTCTTTTATTTGTTTCAGCAGGATTAGCTAGAAACAAATCTTTAGAAGAACAGGGCGATGAACTTTGGTGGGGAGGTGGTTTTACAAATTTAGACCAACCATATAGTGATCTATCAAGGTTAGTAAGAGGGTATGATCCAAAAAGGGAAGGATTAGCTTCTGGTAAATTTTGTGTTACACTTGATGGCGGGGAAGATCAAGTTTTTGCAGCTCTTTTTAATAAAGAGGGGATGTTGCTAGAGACAATACAGAGCTAACCAGAGAACCTACATAAATTATTATTCTTATTTTTGTTCTCTCTTTTAAGTACTAGATTTTTTATTCTTAACTTTAGTTTATCAATAGCTGAGGCTTCTATTTGTCTTACTCTTTCTTTACTAATTTTAAGATCTTTACCAATACGCTCTAATGTTAAAGGGGTTTCACATATATGACGGGAGTTTATAATTATTTTTTCTCTTTCATTGAGAGAGGATAAAGCTTGTAATAGCCATTCTTTCTTTTTCGTTTTTTCGTCACTTTTGATAAAAGCATCTTCTGGAGATTCTTGCTTATTATCAACTAAAAAACTTTGCCATTCCTCTACACTATCAGATGTTAACGATGCATTTAAAGAAGCATCTTTCATAAGAATATGATTTTCTCTATCAGAGATAAATTTTTCTTTAACTCCTAACAGATTAGCCATTTTTTTTCTTTCTTTATGACTTATTACCCCATTAACTTTAAACCTTCTTAAGTTAAAGAATAATGACTTTTGAGCTGAACTTGAACCAGTTTTTACTATTGACCAGTTTTTTAGAACATATTCTTGTATGGTAGCTTTCACCCACCATCTAGAATAAGTTGAGAACCTTAATTCTCTTGAAGGATCAAATTTATCCAAAGCTAGCAGTAAGCCTATATGACCCTCTTGTAATAAATCATTGAATGGCAGTCCATAGTGTTTAAATTGCGATGCTATTCTTATAACTAATTTACTATAAGAAAGTATTATTTTTTCTAAAGCTTTTGGATCTTTGTTATCTTTCCATAATTTGGTAAGTGATTGTTCCTGATCCTTAGATAATAAGGGGGAGTTCATAGATTTAGACAAAAAATTGTTATTAAAGCCGGATGTATTTTTATATTTTTCTACCATACCACATCTCAAATAAATTGTTTATAAAATGTACGTTCTTAAATCTATTATAGATGTATGGTTTTATAGATGTTATATATTATCTTATATATACATATATTTATGATACTTAAAGTGACAAATAGACTGGAATTTTATAATGGAAAAAGAAAATTTAGATCTAGAACGTAGATCTGCCGAGGAAAGAGAAAATGATCAATTTAAAGAACTGAGAACACTATTGGATATTGCAAAAAAACACTCAGAGGGCTGGAAACCTGTTCTTTCTGAAATTATTCCTGGAGAAATATTAAATAAAAAAGATTTACAAAAGATTCCAATAACAAGGAAATCTGAACTATCCGAGTTGCAAAATAAAATTCCTCCTTTAGGAGGACTGACCACAAAACCTACAAGCCATTTTAAAAATTTATTTGTTTCACCTGGACCAATATATGATCCTGGCGGCAGTAATGATTTTTGGAGAATGTCTAGAGCAATGAAAGCTGCAGGTTTTATTGAAGGAGATATAGTTTATAATACATTTTCTTATCACCTTACTCCTGCAGGAGAGATGATGGAGCAGGGTGCAAATTCTATAGGTGCTTGTGTAATACCTGGAGGTATAGGCAATACAGAACAGCAGATACAAGCTATAAATAAATTAAAACCCAACAGATATGTAGGAACTCCTTCTTTTTTAAAAACAATTCTTGAAAAAGGAAAAGAAAGTAATATTGATGTTTCATCTTTGAAAACTGGATTAGTGGGAGGAGAAGCCTGTCCACCTTCTTTAAAAACTATTTTAAGTGAGCTTGGGTGTCCAGTACTTCAATCTTACGGTACTGCTGATTTAGGGTTAGTAGCATATGAAACTTGGGAAAATGAAGGAATGTTTTGCGATGAGGGAGTAATTATTGAAATAGTTAGGCCTGGATCCGAAGTAGTCTTATCTGATGGTGAAGTAGGAGAATTAGTTGTAACTAATTTAAATCATGAATATCCATTATTTAGATTTGCTACAGGCGATTTATCTGCTGTCATTAAACAAGATAGCGTATGCGGTAGAACTGCTATGAGGATAAAAGGTTGGATGGGAAGAGCTGATCAAACTACAAAAGTAAGAGGTATGTTTGTGAGGCCAGAACAAGTTGCTAAAATATCAAATAAAATAAAAAATGTATCTAAGTTAAGATTAGTTGTGGGTAATGTTGATCATAAAGATACAATCAAAATTTTAGTTGAAGCTCAAAATATAGACAATGAATTAGAAAAGATAATTATAGAAGAAGCAAAAGCGGAGCTAAAATTAAGAGCTGAGGTTGAAATAGTTTCTAAAGATAAAATTCCAAATGATGGATTAGTCATAGAAGATACTAGAACTTATGAATGATGTTAGGTATCGATTTTGATTAATAAACATATAATATATGCTCAAAATTTATCTTTTGATAGAAGTGGGCGTAATATATTTTCTTCATTAAGTTTTTCATTAGATTCAAGTGAAAGTATTATTATTAAAGGTAAAAATGGTTCTGGAAAAACATCTTTATTAAGATGTCTTGCAGGATTTTATCCTATTACTAGAGGAAAACTTTTATGGTATGGAGAAGAGATTCTTCCAGCATATTATTCTGAAAAACCTCTTATATCTTGGCTAGGGCATTTTGATGCCATAAAAGGATCATTAACTGTTAGAGAAAATCTTATGTTTTTTATGGAAATATGGTCCGTAAATATAAATATTTTTCATGAGGTAGTAAAAGTTTTTTCATTTGAAAAATTTTTAGATTTTCCTGCTTCCTGGTTATCTGCCGGAGAAAAAAGAAGGTTAAGTTTATTAAGGCTATCTTTTTGTCCCGCTAAAGTTTGGTTTATGGATGAGCCTACAACATATTTAGATATGGAAAATAAAGAAATATTAATTTCAATTATGAGTAAACACATTAATTCTGGGGGTTCAATTATTTGCGCAACACATGAAAATTTTCACTTACCTAATACTAAAGAATACTCATTAGGGTGACATAGCAAAATGGAATTTATGAAGAAATATAAGAGAAACTGATGAGATTATTTTTTAAATTAGTTTATAGAGATATAAATTTAGTAATAAAAGGTGCAAGCGATACAGGAGCGGCCATTTTATTTTATTTATTAGCAATAATAATGTTTCCTCTATCCTCGGGCACAGATACGAATTTATTAACTACTATTGCCGGTGGAGCAATATGGATGGCTGCTTTATTTGCTTCTCTTCTATCTTTAGACAGATTATTTAGATCTGATTTTGAAGATGGTTCTCTAGAGCAAATTGTTTTATCAGGTATGTCAATGGAAATAATAGTTTTATCAAAATGTTTGGCACATTGGTTAACTAATGGGCTACCAATAGTGTTACTTTCTCCTATATTATCTTTAATAATGGGATTAGATTATGAATATTGGTGGATATTAGCTATAACACTTTTAATAGGAACCCCCTCCCTTACTTTGATCGGAGCAACTCCAGCTGCCCTATCTTGTGCTATAGGTAAAGGAGGAGTATTAACAGCATTAGTATTATTGCCGTTAATGCTACCAGTTTTAATTTTAGGGTCAGGAGCTATTTCAGCTGAGATTTCTGGCTTAGGAGGAAAAGGACATCTATATGCGTTATCTGCAATATTTCCTATTTCTTTGTTAGTATCTCCGTTTTTAGCTTCTAGATCTATTCGTCTAGGATGGGAATAAGAGCAGTATTATGAAAAATATATTTAATTTTTTAGCTAATCCGTCAAGGTTTAGAATATTTGCAAAAAATGTATATCCCTTTTCGCTAATAGGGATGTTTATTTTTATTTTCATAGGGCTTTGGTTTAGCTTGTATAATTCCCCTCCTGATTATCAGCAAGGTGAAACTGTAAGAATAATGTATGTTCATGTGCCTGCTGCATGGATGGCTATGATGGTATATCTAAGCATGACAATAATGAGCATATTTTCACTAGTGTGGAGGCACCCATTAGCTGATATATTATCAAAATGTAGTGCTCCTATTGGAGCAATGTTTACTTTAATTGCTTTAGTTACCGGTTCTATATGGGGTAAACCTACATGGGGAACCTGGTGGGTTTGGGATGCACGTTTAACTTCTGTATTTATTTTATTTTTAATTTATATGGGACATATTGCTTTAGTCAGAGCCTTTGAAGATGAATATAAAGGTGCTCGTGCGGGAGCAATATTAACTTTATTTGGAGCATTTAACCTTCCTATAATAAAATTCTCGGTTGATTGGTGGAACACTCTTCATCAGCCTGCTAGTGTTATAAAATTGGACGGACCTAGTATACATATTGACATGATGGTTCCTCTAGTTTTAATGGCATTTGGGTTTTTATTTTTTTATTTTTCATTTTTATTGATAAATGTTCAAACTGAGTTAAATCATAGAAAATTGAAAAAATTATTTATTAAAAAATTAAATTAAAATTGGGATTATCATGGAACATCATCTAATATTTGTGTATTCAGCATATTGTTTTACTTTTTTTGTATTATTTATAATTGGAATGAAGAGTCTATTAGCATTTAAAAAAGCTAATAAAGATATTGATAATTTTGATATAGAATCAAATAATACAAATAGATAATCATGAATATAGCTAAATTAAAGAGACGTAAAAGATTATCAGTAATATTTTTGGCTTTTATTGCAATTAGTATATCTGGCTTTCTTATTCTTACTGCAAGTAGAGATTCTCTAATATATTTTTATTCACCAACTGAGTTATTAGAGATAAAAGATGTAAATAATAAGGTAATTAGAATAGGAGGATTAGTAAAAGAAGAATCTATCATTTCTATTGGTTCTTCTAAGATAGAGTTCATAGTTGAGGACGGAAAAAACTATTTAACCGTTAATTATTTTGGAATATTACCTGATTTATTTAGAGAGGGACAAGGAGTCATTTGTGAGGGAAAATTAGATAAAAATGGTGTATTTTTAGCAGATAAAATATTAGCTAAACATGATGAAAATTATATGCCACCGGAAGTAGCAGATGCTTTAAGAGATAATGGAAATTGGAAAGGGGAAGAATAAAGTATGATAATAGAATTAGGACATTATTGTTTAGCATTAGTTCTTACTATATCTTTTTTTCAATTTATGATACCTGCTTTAGGAGTACGCTTTAATTCTAATAGTCTTATGAAATCTTCCTTTATAACTGCTTATTTAAGCTTTACATTAATACTCTTATCTTTTTTTTCGTTAGTTTATGCTTATGTAACTTCAGATTTTTCAGTTTCTTTGGTTGCAAAAAATTCTCATTCATTAAAACCGCTTATTTATAAAATATCCGGAGTATGGGGTAACCATGAAGGCTCATTGCTTTTATGGGTTTTAATACTAACATTTTATAGTGCTGCTGTAGCACTATTAGGCAGGAAACTTCCATTAAAATTAATATCACTTGTATTATCTTGTCAGGGCTTAATAGCATCAGCATTCATAAGCTTTATTTTGTTTACTTCTAACCCTTTTATAAGATTATTTTTTCCAGAAGTAGAAGGTGAAGGTTTTAATCCAATATTGCAGGATTTTGGGTTAGCTATTCATCCTCCTTTTTTATACTTAGGATATGTTGGTTTATCAGTAACATTTTCTTTTTCTATAGCTGCGTTACTAGTAGGAAAGGTAGATACTATTTGGGTGAAATGGGTTAGACCCTGGACCTTAATAGCATGGGTATTTTTAACTATTGGAATAGCTTTGGGCTCTTGGTGGGCTTATAGAGAATTAGGTTGGGGAGGTTGGTGGTTTTGGGATCCTGTAGAAAATGCTTCTTTTATGCCATGGTTAGCGGCAACAGCTTTATTACATTCTTCAATAGTTGCAGAAAAAAGAGATACTTTAAAAGCTTGGACAATTTTATTAGCAATTGTAGCATTTTCTTTTAGTTTATTAGGAACATTTATAGTTAGATCTGGTGTATTAATCTCTGTTCATTCTTTTGCATCTGACCCTTCAAGGGGATTATATATTCTAATGCTTTTAATTTTTTTTACTGGAGGAGCATTATTATTATTTGCTAAAAAAGCATCCCATTTAAAATCAGGAAGCTTATTTCAACCTTTAAGTAGAGAAGGAGCATTAGTGATAAACAATATTATTTTTGCATCTGCAGCTGCAACTGTTTTACTTGGAACATTATATCCAATTTTTATTGACGCAATAAATAATTCTAAAGTTTCTGTAGGACCTCCATATTTCGAAGCAGTTTTTATACCCTTGATGGTTCCTGCAATCTTATTATGCGCATTTAGTCCAATGTTATCTTGGAAAAGAGCAAAACTAGAAAATATTATGGAGAGAATTGTTGCTGTATTTTTATGTTCTATAATTTTAACTTCAATTTTAGTTTTTATTTATAATGGCTCTGCTTCAGCTTTTCTTGGAGTATTTTTAGGCTTTTGGTTAATTTTAGGAACAATATATGAATTTATAATGAAAGTAGGAACAAAGATATCTTTTAAGAAGTTTATAAATAGGTCATTAAATTTACCTAGATCAGCCTATGGTATGAGTTTAGCTCATATAGGTGTAGCAATATTTGTTATAGGTGTAACAGTTTCTAGTGCCTGGAGGATAGATATTGAGCAACCAATTACAATTGGTGATAAAGTCATTATTAATAATATAGAATTGAATTTTTTATCAGTAAATAATGTTAATGGCCCTAATTGGATTGCAGAGAGAGGTGTGTTCGAAGTATTACAAAAAGATAAAAATAATGAGTTTTTATATCCTGAAAGACGCTTTTATCCTGCATCACAAGTAAATACTAGTGAGCCTGCAATAATGTCTAATTATATTTTTGATTTATATATTGTCTTAGGAGAAAGTATTAATAATAATAAAAGCTATACTTTAAGAGTTTACTATTCTCCTTTTTTAAATTGGATATGGTTGGGTATTATATGTATGGCACTTGGTGGTATTTTATCTTTAACTGATAGAAAGCATAGATTAGGGTATACTACTAAAATAAATTCAGCGAATGTTAATAAATGAAAAAAATTTATTCTTCTTTGCCATTAGTATTTTTTTTTATTTTGACTATATTTTTTTTTAGGCAGTTAATTCTTAAAGAAGACCCATCAGAATTGCCCTCAGTTTTGATAGATAAGAGTCTACCTATAATTAAATTAGAAAAACTTGCAGAATATAAATTATTTAATAGGGAAAACTTATTGCTACTAAAAGAACCTTCTTTGATAAACGTCTGGTCAAGTTGGTGTGCTCCTTGTAAAATAGAGCACGAATTTTTATTAGCAATGAGCGCTGAATATAATATAAAAATATTTGGTATAAATTATAAAGACGATAAAAAAGATGCAATTAACGTATTAAAATCAAGCGGTAATCCATTTTATGCAATTGGTAGAGATGAAGATGGTATTCAATCAATAAATTTAGGAGTATACGGAGTGCCGGAAACTTTTATTATAGATGCTAATGGAAATATAAGATATAGGCATGTTGGTCCAATATTAGAATATGATATGAAAAATACTATTTTACCTATTTTAAACAGTATTAAGTGAGAACAAATTGAAATTAATAACATTAACTCTATTTTTTATTTTTTCTAGTATTGCTCTTACTCACTCACAAGTTAGTTATAAAGCTGATAATACAGAAGCTTATGAGTTATATGAAGAACTTAGATGTTTGGTTTGCCAAAACCAATCACTATTAGATTCCGATGCTCCACTTGCTTTAGATTTAAAAAAATTAGTTTTGGATAAATTAGAAGAGGGAAAATCTAAGGAGGAGATAAAGCTATTTTTGGTAGAGAGATATGGCGAGTTTATTCTATTAAAACCCACTTTTACTATTAAAAATATTTTGTTATGGGTTGGTCCACTAATATTTGTTATTTTTGGTTTTTTTACAACTTTTATTTTTTTAAGAAAAAATCCTTTAACTAAGGAAGAAAATGTGAACTTAACTAATATAGAAAAAGAGAGGCTAAAGAAAATAATAGATAGAGAGCTAAAAGAATGATCTCTTTTTTTGTTATTGTAATCATATTTACATTATTTGTTTCATTGTTAATTATTTTATTTATGAAAAAGTCTGATAAGAGTCTTTCAGTCACTGAGGTAAATAAAAATATTTTTAAGCACCAATTTTCTGAAATTCATGAGGATCTCAAGCTAGGATTAATTAGTGAACAAGAATTCAACTCTTTACAAAATGAACTTTCCAAGAGGGTCTTAAAATATACTACTAATAAAGTTGTTAAGCCAATTAATGAGAATATAACTCTAAACAAAAGTATTAAATTTATTTCTATCCCTTTAATTATAATTCTTTCTACTTTGTTTTATTATTTTAACGGACAACCAGGCTTGCCAGATTTACCTTTATCTCAGAGAATAGATAACAATGTACCGCCTATTTTTTATGAAAGAGCAATTAAAGATATAGATCATAGAATTTCAAGTACTGATGATAGTATTGAGCTCTATATACTCAAAGCAAATACTTTAAGTGCTTTAAATAAGACCGAGCAATCTATAAAAATATGGAAATATATTATAGAAAATTATACTGAAAAATTAAACGCTGCAATTTATCTATCTTATGGTGAAGCTATAATTCAAAATATAGTTAGTAAAGAAGATAAATTAATCATAACTAATGAGGCTAAAGAGGTTTTTGAAAAAGCCTCTAAATTATCAGATATAGGTACTGAAATAGGAGCTTTAACAAGATTTTACATAGGATTATATGATTTTCAAAATGGTAATATTCAGTTAGCAAAAAAAGAATGGGAAAGAATAATAATATCAGCTCCTAATGAAGCACCATGGAAGAAACAAATTGAATTACAAGTTAATCAAATCTCTAAAAACCTAAATGAAAGAGAGAATGAACAAATATTATCAATGGTTTCCCGTTTATCAGAAAGGCTATATTCTAGTGATAGTTCTAATATTGATGACTGGAATAAATTAGGGCGTTCGTATAACGTTTTAGGAAAATTTGATCAAGCTATTAAAGCATATCAAAGAGCAAATGATATAGATAAAACAAATTTAGATTCTTTAAAGGGACTAGCTGAGTCAATGTTACTTAATAGTGAAAAGGATCAACCTGTAAATAAAGAAATTATTGATTTATTTGAAAATATTTTATCTCTTGATGAAAATTATCTTCTTGCTTTATGGGTAGTTGCTGATAATGAAATTCTATCAAATAATATTCTAAAAGCTGAACAATTACTTAATAGAATATTAATTCAGTTGTCTGAAGGGACAGAAGAATATAATTTAGTTTTAAGAAAACTTAAAGAATTAAATAAATAAGGTTAATAATATGAATTCTAAAATATCAGTGGTTATACCTATTTATAATGAAGAAGGTAATATTATTAATTTAATAGATGAGTTGCTTCCTATTATTGATAAAATAGGAGGAGAAATAATTATTGTAGATGATAATTCAGATGATTTAAGCAGCAATTTAATACTAAAAAAAATAAATATTGAAAAAACAAAAATTATATTAATACATCATTCAATGCAATATGGACAAAGTGCTGGTTTATTGACGGGTATTAAAAAGGCTAATAATAATTTAATTGTTACGTTAGATGGAGATGGACAAAACGA
>JAQWLZ010000070.1 GCA_029247025.1 Alphaproteobacteria bacterium
TATATTTTTACAGTCTACAATGATGCAATTCATAATAAGTATAGTTGGAGTTCTAATATTTACTGGTTTAACAGCATATGATACGCAAACTTTAAAAGAGATGTATGTCGAAGGAGAAAATGGAGAAACTCAAGTAAAAAAAGCAATCATGGGCGCTTTGAAGTTATACTTAGATTTTCTTAATTTGTTTATTATGCTTCTAATGCTATTAGGTAATAGACGCTAAAATAAATTTATATAAAATTGCAAGGCGTTAATTAAACTAATTAACGCCTTTTTTTTATAATTAAATAATATAGAAAGACTATTATGTCCTATAAAGAGAATTATGAAAATTGGAAGCAAAACCCTACTGCATTTTGGAAAGAAAAAGCTAATGATATTTATTGGAATAAAAAACCTGAAAAAATACTAGATACCTCTAATTCTCCATTTTGGAGCTGGTTTCCAGAAGGAGAGTTAAATACATGCTATAATTGTTTAGATATTCATGTTGAAAATGGTAAAGGTGATATCAATGCTTTAATTTATGATAGTCCAGTTACAGAGACAAAAATAACTTATACTTATAAAGAATTATTAAATAAAACTGCAAAAATTGCTGGAGCTCTACAAAACCACGGTGTTGGAAAAGGAGATAGAGTATTAATCTATATGCCAATGATACCAGAGGCAATAGCTTCTATGCTTGCCTGCGCAAGATTAGGAGCTATACATGTAGTAGTTTTTGGAGGTTTTGCACCTAATGAATTAGCTACTAGAATTAATGATTCTAAACCAAAAATAATTATTGCTGGATCTTGCGGTATTGAACCAGGAAGAATAGTTGAATATAAACCTATGGTAGATAAAGCAATTCAACTAGCCAAATATAAAGTAAAAACATGTTTTATTTTTCAAAGAGATATCTGTAGAGCTAAACTAATTAAAGGCAGAGATTTTAATTTACAGTTATTAATAGATAATTCTAATAGCGTTAAACCTGTTCCAGTAAAATCTAGTGATCCTTTATATATTTTATACACTTCAGGAACTACTGGAGATCCTAAAGGTATGGTAAGAGAGAATGGAGGGCACGCAGTAGCTCTTAAAAATAGTATGAATATGGTTTATGGATTAAAGCCTGGAGAAGTATTTTGGGCTGCATCTGATATAGGATGGGTTGTTGGTCATTCATATATAGTCTATGCTCCACTTTTAAATGGAAGTACTTCTGTTTTATATGAAGGAAAACCAACTGGTACTCCAGACTCTGGAGCATTTTGGAGAGTTATAAGTGAGTACAATGTTTCAGCTATGTTCACTGCTCCAACTGCTTTAAGAGCAATCAAGCGAGATGATCCAAATGGAAAAAAAATTAAAAAATATGATCTTAAGAATTTTAGAATGCAATTTTTAGCTGGTGAAAGAGCAGATCCTTCTACTATTAAATGGGCAAAAAAACACCTAAAAGTTCCTATTATAGACCATTGGTGGCAAACTGAAACTGGATGGGCTATAGCAGGAAATTTTGCAGGACTAGGTTTATTTGAAGTTAAACCCGGGTCTACAGGTAAGGCATCCCCTGGTTTTAATGTACAATGCTTAGATGAAAATGGAAAAATAAAACCAGCAGGAGAGATAGGTGCTTTGGCTATAAAATTACCCCTTCCTCCCAGTTGTAGTTCTACACTTTGGCAAGATAAAAAAAGATACAAAAAAGCATATTTAGAAGAATTTAATGGTTGGTATAGTAGTGCTGATGCGGGGTATATAGATAATGAAGGATATATATGGGTTATGGCTAGAACAGATGATATCATCAATTGTGCTGGACATAGACTATCTACAGGTGCAATGGAAGAGGTGTTATCTAAACATGAAGATATTGCTGAATGCGCAGTAGTAGGAATTATAGATGAATTAAAGGGACAAATTCCTATGGGTTTTATAGTTATTAATTCTGGTTCTACCAAACCTAATAATACAATAATTGAAGAAACAATAAATATGGTTAGAAATGAAATTGGGCCTGTAGCCTCTTTTAGAAAAGTAATAATAGTAAATAGACTTCCTAAAACTAGATCAGGAAAAATATTAAGGAGTACAATATCTTCAATAGTAGACAAAAAGCCCTACAAAATTCCAGCGACTATAGATGATGAAGCTATTCTTGACGAAATTAAAGACGCATTAAAATAACCACTATGAGAGAAAACGTTAGATCTTACGGTTTAATTATCAAAAACCATAAAATATTAGTTTGCAACGAAGTTATTAATAACTATCATGCAACAAAGTTTCCAGGTGGAGGAGTAGAAAAAGATGAAAACCCTGAAGATGCACTTAAAAGAGAAATATATGAAGAACTAAGTTTAAAATGCACTATAAAATGTTTACTTCACTCTCCTGGCACACTTTTATCTCCTTGGAATAATAAACTTTATACTCCTATATATTATTACATTCAAACCATAGGAAATATATTAGTTCCTAAAAATGAAAATATCACTATTGATTTTTTATTCCCCAAAGAAATATTAATCAAAAATAATGTTGCAGAGCCAGAAAAAAAAGCTTTAAAAAATTTATTAGAAATGAATATAATATAGTATATTAATTTACAGACTTTTTTATAAAATTTCTTAACGAAGCTAAAAATAACAGTAATATTAAACTTCCAAAGATGTAAGGACTATCTTTTCCATATAACTCAAATAATACTCCCGCAATAGCTGGTCCAATTATCCTAGCTAATGAAGAAACAGATTGATTTACACCTAAAACCCAGCCTCTTCTATCTTCAGAAACAATATTTACAATTAATGTAGAAATTGTTGGCATAAATAATCCTAATCCAAATGCAATTAATGCCATAGAAAAATAAGCATGATAATTTAAATAAGAAATAGATACACTTAACATTCCTAATGCTAATAATAATATTCCAAATATACATAAATTGGATTCACCATAACGTTTAACTAAAGGAGAAATTAAAAAACCTTGAACTATAACTCCACATATTCCTGCAAATGCAAAAATATATCCGTTTTGCTCTGCACCCCAATAAAAAGTTCTCTCCGACCAAAGGGAGAAAGTAGACTCCATAGAAGCAAAAACTACAGTTACTATAAAAGATAATAAAATTAGTTGTCTCAAATTAGGTATTTTTAATGCTTCTAGCAAACTTGTAATTCGTTTATTTTTATTATCTGTTACTTTAGGCCTTGTATCTTTTAATGTAAAAACCGCAAGCAATAATGCAATTGATGATAATAATGCCGCAGCGATCGGAGGTAAAAAAACATTAGGGTTTTGTGGATCGGCACCAGCTAAAATTCCTCCTATAGCAGGCCCTAGTATAAAACCTAAACCAAATGCTGCACCAAATAGCCCCATTGCCTTAGCTCTATTATTTTTATCTGTTATATCTGTTAAATAAGCCTGTGCAGTAGAAATATTGCCTGCCATAAAGCCTGCAAATGCTCTGGCAAAAAATAATCCATACATTGTTTCCGAATATGCCAATAATACATATGCAATTATTGAACCCATCAAAGTAATCCATATAATTATTCTCCTTCCAAATTTGTCGCTTAAGTATCCCCAAATTGGGGCAGCCATAAACTGAAAAAAAGAAAAAGTAACCATTAACATAGTTACTTTCTGTGGAGAGGCTCCGTATGTTTCTGCATAAAAGGGCAAAAGTGGAATAATTATTCCAAAGCCTATTAAATCTATAACTACTACAAGTAATAATGCTATCAATTAATTATCTCAAATAATAATTATCATTTAAAGAAACGGCCATACTGAATAAATTTTTCTTGTCTACTAATTAGAAGTTGATCTTGCGAATAGTTTTTTATTTCTTTTAGATGCTTTGCAATAGCATTTTCTACATTTTTAATAATTATAGCATGATCTCTATGAGCACCACCTATAGGTTCACTTATAACTTCCTCGATAATATTATGTTTTTTAAGAATTTCAGCAGTAATACCTAATGAGTCTGCAGCCAATTCTGCTTTATTGTTATCTCTCCACAAAATTGATGCACATCCTTCTGGAGAAATAACAGAATATATTGAGTTTTGTAACATTAGAACTTTATTTGCTGAAGCTAAGGCAATAGCACCACCAGAACCTCCTTCTCCTATTATAATACTAATAAAAGGAACTTTTATTTCAAGAGATGTTTGAATACATGAAGCTATTGCTTCTGATTGTCCTCTTTCCTCTGCACCTACTCCAGGATAGGCTCCAGCCGTATCAACGAAAGTAATAATTGGTATATTAAATTTATCAGCAAGCTTCATTAAACGAGAAACCTTTCTATACCCTTCAGGTCTTGCCATACCAAAATTATGTTCTATACGTGATTCAGTGTCAGAACCTTTCTCCTGTCCTATTACCAAAACAGATTCACCTTGAAAACTTCCTATACCACAAATAATCGCTTTATCTTCTCCATAACTTCTATCTCCAGATAAAGCTTGAAAATTATCTATTAAAGTATTTATATAATTACTTGAATGTGGTCTATCTGGATGCCTAGCAACTTGAGTTATTTGCCATGGAGTTAATTTCTCATATATTTTTTCTAAAAAACTATTTACATCTCTTTTTAGAGAAAAGATTTCCTTGTGTGATTTGTCTAATAAAGATAAATCTCTAATTTTAGCTTCAAGTTCTGCTATAGGCTGCTCAAAATCTAAAAAATGCATATTCACTCCTATATATAAATACTAATACTAATTATTTATAATTTTGTAAAAGTAATTTCTATATATTAATAATTTAAACTAAAATTTCACATTATTTTCCAAAGGATGAGATTTTAATGCTATTTTTTTTCTATCATCTACAATATGAGTATAAATTTGAACTGTAGAAATATCAGCATGTCCTAAAATTTCTTGTAATACTCTTAAATCTGCTCCTCCTGATAACATATGAGTAGCAAAAGTATGTCTTAATATATGAGGAGAAACTGATAAATGCGCAAAACTTGTTTTAGAAACGATTTCTTTTAATAATTGAGAAAACCTTCTTGCAGTTAAATATCCATTTCTTCCAGAAGAAGGGAACATATAATTTGAATTCTGCTTTTTATTTAAAAATAATGATCTAACAGTTATATATTTTTTTAATGCATTCAAAGCATTTTTCCCGAATGGAACAATTCTCTCTCTTCCGCCTTTACCATAAATAAATATAGAATTATTATTAAAATTTATAGCACTTAATGGCATACTTACTAATTCCTCTACTCTCATACCTGTTGAATACATTAATTCAACTAAAGCCATAAGCCTTATAGAATTAGGTTCTGTCATTAATTTAATATTTTCTAATATTTCTTCTATCTGTTTAATAGATAAAACTTTAGGTATATTATTTATTTTTTTTGGCCCCTCTATGCCTTTTGTATGATCTGTAGTAATGAAACCATCAGTATGCAAAAACCTATAAAACTCCTTTATAGCTGATAACTTTCTTAGATAACTATTTTTATTATTAGATTTATTAGAAAGTGATATTAACCAAGAAGAGATATGTTTAGTTTTAACTTCTAATATAGAAAAATTATAATTTTTATTAATAAATAATATATAAGATTTTAAGTCTGATTTATATGCTCGAATAGTATTTTTTGAGGATAGTTTTTCAGATATAAGCATTTCTTCAAATAACAATAATAAATCAAAATCTCTAATCATTAAACTAGTCTACATATAAGATTGCTGCTTCAATGGCTATTTCTCTTGCATCCGACTCAAGGCCTACTTCTCTTAATGCTCTAATTACAGCGTTTAAAGATACTAAACCAGATTTACTGGGGCCTTCAGAACCAAGCATTATTAAGCTTATAGATACAACCTCTGCGATACGTTTATTCTTAGCTGCATCATGTAATTGGTATCTTAAGGCTGTTGAAGGAATTTTTTCGTTAACATATAAATTTTGCGGACTTATTATATCCTTCCAGGCGCCAGGCTTAGGTTCAATCCCCATTGCACTAAGTAAAACTAATAGTCTACTAGCCCTTTTTTCTTTATCAATTCTAGTAAAATTGTCTGATAAGCCTGACCAAACATCTGTAGCTTGTATTTGATTAAATGGACTAGGCAAAGATTCTCCAGATATGGCTATTAATGGAAGAAGTCTTAATAAACTTCCTGAGGATTCATAATCTAAATCTATTGTTTTACCTAAAACTGATAGCCAATCAGAAGCTAAAGTATAGTTTCCTCCTGCTATAGCTGATCTAGCTGCAGAAGATGCAAACCACATTAAATCTGATCTAGGTTTTACTGTTAAAAGAATAGGCATAGATACTTCCGCGTATACTTTAAATATGAGATCCTTATCAGCTCTATCAAGTAATAACCTCAGAAACCTTGCTCTTTCTATAAGTGAAGTATTTCTTGCAGCAGCCTGTAAAAGTAAAGTTCTTGCTTTAAATCCTTCCATTGAATTACTTTCAGATGCAGCTCTTGAAAATATCTCTTCTTTAAAATTATATTGTGAAGCTAACTCAGCAAGATAAATACTAGATAAAGACCCTGCTAAAACAGCTTTTTCTGCTGCTAACATTCTAATATCCCATGGCAAATCAATGTTTTGGGCAACAACGCTCAAGCCTGATGGCTCTAAATTTAATCTATGCTTATCTAATTGTTTGCCTGGCAGAACTGCTATAAGAATTTTAAAATATATACTTTCTTCATCAAATTTTATCTTGTTGCTTTCATCAGCTAATGCATATATTAATTCTGAAAATTTATCCTCACTTCTTAATTCTGCTAATAATAACTCTAAGCTTAATAGAGCTGCATCTCTATCACCTTTAATAAGCTGACAAACAATAAGAGCCTTTCTCCAATAAGTCTCATTAGTTCTTTTTGCAAAACCTACAACTTCACCACATACTTTGTCTGTTTCACCAGATAGCAAACGAGCATAGATTGCTGCTTTTGCCATCTCTCCAACCATATCCTCTATAGGAACCCTTTTACTTAATGCTAGTAATTCATCTTTAGCACCTAAACTAGCTAATTTAGCAAATCTTATCGGTAAGAAAGTAGCATCGCTATCCATTACTTCTATAGGTTTCCCGGTTGGACTAATAGCTCTGAGGCCTTTTTCTTCTTTCTTTTTTGGTTGGTATGCCTCACTTATAAGCAATCTCTTTGCTAAATTTCTCATAGCAGGTGAAGGAGCATTAACAGGAAGTTCATCTAGTAAAAGTTTAACAAAAGATAAATCAGTATTTTTCCACATATCCCAACCTAAACCACCGTCATCAAGAGATAAATTTCCTATCCAACTAGGATTACTTTTTGGCAAATCAGAAACCTTAACAGTATTTAATGTATTACTATTTACAATATTATTATTTGTTTCTATTTCTAGAATCTCTGGCACTATATTTTGAGGAGAAGGATCTATATTATTTATATCTTCCTGAGCAAATAAAACTTTTAAGAAAATAGAAAAAAAAAATGTTATAAATATAATAATAATTCTATAACTATAACTTATCATTTTTTATTTCCTTTTCAATTGTATAAGATGAGACTGGAACACCTTTATACATAATAATTGCTATACCACTTACAATTACTAAAAATAAAATTAGTAAAAAAATTCTAAAAAACTTACCCATATAAATTATTTTCCTTTATAATAATTCTCATAAACACTTATGTAACATTCATATTGTTTAGATTAAATTAAATTTTACCTAATATCTATAATATATTTATTAGTATAAACTTCTAAGTATTGAATTCAAGGATCACATAGATACTATGAATAAAAATATTAACAAAAATACAAATGAAGTTATTAATTATATTAATTTAAATATTTTAGATAAACCTATAATTTTAGTTGGAATGATGGGAGCAGGTAAAACTGCTATAGGTAAAATGCTAGCTAAAAGTCTTAATAGAATTTTTTTTGATATAGATGAAAATATTGAAAAACAATATCGTATGAAAATTTACGATATATTTGAACAATATGGAGAAAGCAAATTCAGAGAAATAGAACATGAAGAAATTAAGAAAATTAATATTAAATCAAATTATATTATCGCTACGGGGGGTGGTGCTTTCACTTTTGAGAGAAATTATAATATATTAAATCAAGTAGGGTTAACAGTTTGGCTAGATGTAAATCAAAAAACTATAGTTAGAAGACTTAAAAAAAGTATAAATAATAGGCCTTTATTAAAAAATGTAGAAATTGATAAATATGTTTCAAATTTGATATTAAAACGAAATCCTTTGTATTCAAAAGCTCATTTATCTGTAATATCAAAAAATGAATCAAAAATTGAAATTACAAATAGAATATTAATAAATATAAAAAGTTATTTGGTAGATAATAAAAATGTCTAAAGTTATTAAAGTAAACATAAAAGATAATTCTTATAAGATTTATATTGGGAATAATATTATAAATAATGTAGATAGCTTTCATAAAGAATATTTCAATAAAAGATCTAAAATTGTTATTTATGATAAAAGATTATCTAGCTCTATTTATTTTAAAAAATTAATTAAAAAATTAGGAAAAAACACAAATAGTATAGCAGTTCCGTCTGGAGAAAATAGTAAATCTATAGAAACACTAAGTATTATATATAATAAGCTTTTTTCTAGTAATATAGATAGGGATTCTGTTATTTATGCTTTTGGTGGAGGAGTAATTGGAGACTTATCTGGTTTTGCAGCAGCAACATATATGAGAGGTATAGACTATGTTCAAGTTCCTACAACTCTTTTATCTCAAATAGACTCTTCTGTGGGAGGTAAAACTGCTATCAATAGTTCTTTTGGGAAAAATTTAATCGGGTCTTTTTATCAACCTAAATTAGTTTTAATAGATATAAATACTCTAGATAGTTTACCTAAGAAACAAATGCTATCAGGTTACGCTGAAATGATAAAATATGGACTTATTAAAGATAAGAAATTTTATTTATGGTTAGAAAAAAATGGAAAAAATATTATAAATAAAAGTAAAAAAGAACTAGAATATGGAATATATACATGTTGTAAATCAAAAGCAAACATAGTTACAAAAGATGAAAAAGAAAAAGGACAAAGAGCTTTACTAAATCTAGGACATACATTTGGCCACGCATTTGAGAGGTTATCAAATTTTACTAATTTTACTCATGGTGAAGCCATAGCTGTTGGAACTATTATAGCTTTCAAATATTCATACGAGTTAAATTTATGTAAAGAAAATGAGTTAAAAAGAGTTTATAATCATTTCAAAGAAATTAAACTACCTTATGAAATTAATCATTTGTTTAAAAAAAATATTAAAGCAACTCAAATTATAAATCTAATGAAATTAGATAAAAAAACTGTAAACAACATTATTAATCTTATTTTAGTAAAAGGAATTGGTGAGGCATTTATTTGTCATCAAATTAACGAAAAACACCTTAATAATTTTCTTAAAAAAATTGGTTTTCAATAAGTAAATTTATATTTTTTAGAAGGAATGGTTAAAAATAAATGATAATAGAAATTATAGGAATATTTTTTCTTCTTTTACTTTCAGCTTTTTTTTCATCTTCAGAAACAGCTATAACTAGAATATCCGATGTTAAAATCTATCAATGGGGAGAAAATAAAAATAGAAAATATATTAAAGCCAAAGAGTTAATGAAATCTAGAGAAAAAGTAATAGGAATATTACTCTTAGGAAACAATATAGTTAATATTTTAGCCTCGGCGTTAGCTACTAGTATTCTGATTGGTTTGTTTGGTGACAAAGGTATAATATATGCTACTTTAATTATGACTACTTTAATATTTATTTTTTCTGAGGTGCTCCCTAAAACCTACGCTATTAGGGAGTCAGAAAAATTAATATTATATGCTTCTCCAATTATAAAAATTTTTATAATCATATTATCTCCTATAAATTTTCTAGTACAAAATTTAGTAAGTTCAATTCTAAATATAACTAATAAAGAAACTAAAAATAATGACTGGAAACAAAATTTAAGAGGAGCTATTTTACTTGCTAACAATAAAGGAGATGTAAGAAAACCCGATAGAATTATGTTAGAGAGTATTTTAGACTTACATGAAGTAAAAGTAAGTGAGATTATGACCCATAGAAAGAATATTGAAGGTATAAATGTATCAGAACATATAGATATAATTATAGATTTAGCTTTAAAAAGTAGATTTACAAGACTTCCATTATGGAAAGATAATACAGATAATATTATTGGAACTCTTCATATTAAAGATTTGCTTAGAGCTAGAAATACAAATACTAATTTACAAATAAATGAAATTATGCAGAAACCGCAATTTATTTCTGAAAATACATCTTTGTCAGAACAATTAAATAATTTTAAAAAAGAAACTATACAAATGGCATTTGTAATAGATGAATATGGAGATTTACAAGGATTAATTTCACTAGAAGATATTCTTGAAGAAATAGTTGGTGAAATATTTGATGAATTTGATAAGCAGATTGCTGGCCCGGAGATTTTAAGTGATAAAAGTGTAGTAGTAGATGGAGCAATGACTATAAGAGACTTAAATAGATCAATGGATTGGAAACTTCCTGACGAAGAAGCTTCAACTATAGCAGGACTTATTATAGATGTAGCCCAAAAATTGCCCTCTATCAATGAAACAATTGAAATAGAAAAATTCCATTTTACAGTTCTTGAAAGACAAAGAACAAGAATAACTAAAATTAACATAAAACTAATTGCTTTAGATTGATTAATTAAAATGATTAGTATTTTTAATCAATTATTTCCTATTTTAATTCCTATTATCATTATCACTTTTATTGGATATATATGGAATAAAATAGGTAATAGCCTAAACCAAACAGAGGTAACAAATATTATTACTTGGATAGGAGCACCTTGTTTAATTTTCAATACTCTTATTAAATTAGAATCTTCTGTTTTTTTACTCAAGGATATTGTTCTTTCTGCTATTTTTATGATCCTATCAATGTTTTTATTTTCATATGTTTTACTTAAAATAATTAAATTTCCTATAAGGACCTTTATTAATCCAATGAGTTTTTCTAATAGTGGTAATTTAGGAATGACTATAGCATTATTTGCTTATGGTTCTGTAGGATTAGAATTAGCAGTTATAGTTTTCATGATTACATCAATTCTTCACTTTACTCTTGGAGTTTCTATATGGTCAGGAAAGTGGTCTCCAAAGTTTTTAATTAAAACTCCTGTGGTTTATGCCGTAATTTTAGCTCTTATTGTTAATTTTCTTAATATTGAACTTCCTAAAACTTTGACCAATACTACATCTGTTTTGGCGGGAATAACTATACCCCTGCTTCTTTTTACTATGGGAATTTCACTTAATAAAATAGCTTATCAAATAGATTATAAGATTATTTTATTAATTATTATAAGAATATTTATAGCTCTAATTATGGCTTATTTAATTACCTATTTATTAAAAATTGATGGAATTGCTAAAAATATAATTTTACTTCAAGGATTATTACCTGCTCCTATATTTACTTACTTATTTGCATCACAATATAATGTACAGCCTGATAAAGTAGCAAATTATTTAATGACATCTACTATAATTTCATTATTTACAATAACTATATTTTTAACATTAACATTATAACATAAAGAGAAAATTAATGACTATACAAATACCAAATAAAAGAAAAAAAATTCATAATAGAAATGTGCACTGTGAAGGTTTTTTAAGAGAAGATGGCCTATGGGATATAGAAGGACATCTTAAAGATACAAAGACCTATAGCTTCAAAAGTGATCATAGAGGGGAAGTGAAGGCAGGTACAGCGATCCATGATATGACAATAAGGCTTACTTTAGATAATAATTTAAAAATTATAGATGTAATTACTATAATGGATAGCCATCCTTATAATATATGTCCGGAAATTATTCCAAACTTTAGAAATTTAATAGGCTTGACAATAGGAAGAGGCTTTAGAAAGAATGTTTATTTAAAGGTAGGAGGAGTAAAAGGATGTACACATTTAGTTGAGCTTCTATTTCCTATAGCTACAACTGCATTTCAAACAATCTATTCATATAAAATGAATAAAAAACAAAATAAAAAAGAAAAAACTTATGAATCCCCTAGTTTAATAAACTCTTGTTATAGTTGGAGTGAAAATAATGAAGTAATAAAAAAATATTTTCCTAATTTTTATATAGAAAAAATTAAATAATTATTTATCGCTTAATTTTAAGGATAATGCGTGCAGGCCATTATTAAATTCTTCACTAAGTAATTTATAAACCATTCTTTCTTTCTCTATTCTTTTTAGGCCGGAGAAAGATTCGCTGATAATATTTACATTATAGTGGCTCTCTCCTGAATCTGGTGCCTGATGATGTCCTTTATGACTTTCACTATCATCTACAACAGTTAAAAATTTAGGCTTTAAATTATCATTAATTATCTTTTCAATTCTATTTTTTCGTTGTCCATTTATCATAAATAATACCTTTCAAGAAAGTAATAATTATAATATAAATACTACGAAATGAAACATACGGTAAATATAAATAAAAATTATATGAATAATAAATCAGAAAAGCTTCAGTTAATTAAATACTGTGAATGGAAGAATTGTAATAGCAAAGGTATATATAGAGCTCCTAAAAATAGAGAAAATTTAAGAGAATTTAGATGGTTTTGTCTAGAACATATAAGAGAATATAATAAAAAATGGAATTATTTTTCAGGTTTATCTCAAGAAGAAATAGAAAAAGAGCTTAAAGCAGATTTTACTTGGCACCTTCCAACTTGGCCCATGAATGGAAAACACACATATGATTTAGATGATGAATTAGAAATACTTAAAAATAATAAAATATATAAAAAAAAGAATAAGGATAATAAAAATAAAGGTATTAAAAATAATAATATAAATGTAGCATTTGAAAAATTGAATTTAACTTTAGATTCTTCCTTGCAAGATATAAAAAGACAATATAAGGTTTTGGTCAAGAAATACCACCCAGATACTAATAAAAATAATATTAAATCTAATAACAAATTAATTGAAATTAATGAAGCATATAAAATTATCATAGATAACTATTAAATTTAAATCAGGAATAGAACATATGGATAAAAATATTGATCGCAATGAGCCTAACACCGTAATAAATTCAAAAAAAACCTTTGATATAAGTATTGATATGGAAATACCAGGCTATTCAGAGCCGGATCAATATGTTCCTGAAATAGACAAAAATTATCATTTTGATGAAGAAACAACTTTAGCAATTTTAGCAGGCTTTAAATATAATAGAAGAGTTCTAATTCAGGGGTTACATGGAACCGGAAAGTCTACGCATATAGAACAAATAGCAGCAAGATTAAACTGGAGATGTATAAGAATAAATTTAGACAGCCATATA
This sequence comes from Alphaproteobacteria bacterium, assembly GCA_029247025.1. GTDB lineage: Bacteria > Pseudomonadota > Alphaproteobacteria > TMED109 > TMED109 > TMED109. The sequence continues at coordinate 13,433 of JAQWLZ010000070.1, forward strand.
AGCAGAATAGATTTAATTGGTAAAGACGCTATTGTATTAAAAGACGGAAAACAAATTACAACTTTCAATGAGGGAATTTTACCTTGGGCTATTCAATCTTCTACAGCTTTGGTATTTGATGAGTATGATGCTGGAAGACCTGACGTAATGTTTGTTATTCAAAGAATATTAGAGGCTGATGGTAAGCTTACACTTTTAGATCAAAGCAAAGTTATTAGCCCTCATAAATATTTTAGATTATTTGGAACATCTAATACTGTCGGTTTAGGAGATACAACAGGTTTATATCATGGAACCCAGCAAATTAATCAGGGACAAATGGATCGTTGGAATGTTGTTAGTTCTCTTAATTATTTATCAGAAGAAATAGAATCAAAAATAATAAATTCCAAAATTTTAAATTTAAAAGAAAATTTTCTTAATAAAGAAGATATATTAAATATGGTTAAATTAGCAAATTTAACAAGAAATGGTTTTAAAAATGGAGATTTATCAACAGTTATGTCTCCGAGAACAGTTATATCATGGGCTGAAAATAGTATCATTTTTAATGATATTTCATATGCATTTAAAGTATCATTTTTAAATAAATGTGATGAAACAGAAAGAGGCACTTTGAGCGAATATTATCAGAGATGTTTTGGTGAGCTTCTGCCAGAAGAATGGTTATCAGCAATTATAGAAAAACAAATAATAGAATCTAATAATGTCTGATAAGAAGATTAAAATTGATGATTTTAAGAAATCTATTTCTTCAACTTTAAGAGCAATTTCTAAAAAAAAAAATATTAATGTAAATTTTGGTCCGGAAAAAGAAGTAGAAGGCGAATCTGTTACTCTTCCATTACCTAGTATTAAATTAGAAGACACAGAAAAAAAAGAAATTAGGGGCATAGCTGATAGTATAGCTCTAAAGTTTAAGTATCATAATAAAAATTTGCACAAGTCTTTGAAACCAAAATCTAAAATAGCAAAAAATATTTTTGACTCTATAGAAGATGCTCGCTATGAGGCGATAGGAATAAATCAATATACTGGAATAAAGACTAATTTAGAAAAAAATATGGAAAGTAAATATAAAAACAGCCAGATAAACAAATTAATGAACAAAAATGAAGTAGTTATTGAAGATGCTACAAAATTAATAATACAAGAGAAATTGACTAACAAAAAATTATCGAAAAACCTATCAAAATTAGCTGATATATGGAGAAAAGATTTAGAAAAAACTATTGACCAAAATATAGATGAACTAAGGTTAAATATTCTAAAGCAAAAAGATTTTTCAAATATTTCAATTAAATTAGCAGAGCAACTTCAATCTATTCAAGCTGAAGCTGATCTTGAAGACGATAATCAAGATGATAATCAAGATGATACTAATCATGAAGATGAAGATCAAAATCAGAACCAAGAAGAAGAAAATCAAAATTTAAATAAAGAAGATGCAGAATCAGAAGAAAACTTATCATCAGAACAAGAAGATACAGATATAGATATTATCGAAGATGAAAATTCAGATTCAGATAATAGTAAAGATGCTAATCCTTTTTATGTTCCTCCAGAAGTAGATAAAGATAATTTCAATTATAATGCATATACTAAAAAATTTGATGAAACTATTTATGCTCAGGATTTATGTGATCAAGATGAATTAATGAGATTGAGGAGTAATCTTGAAAAGCAAATTGATAATATGGATAATATAATTTCTCAGTTAGCTAACAGGCTTCAAAGAAAATTAATGGCGCAGCAAAATAGATGGTGGGAATTCAATTTAGAAGAAGGAATATTAGATGCGTCAAGACTCACTAGAATAATTATAAACCCTCTTCAGTCTCTATCATATAAAGAGGAAATTGAGTCAGAATTTAAAGACACCATAGTAACATTACTAATAGATAATTCTGGCTCAATGAGAGGCAGGCCTATAACAGTTGCGGCCTTAAGTGCAGATATATTGACAAGAACTCTTGAGAGATGTGGAGTCAAAGTAGAAATTTTGGGTTTTACTACACGTTCTTGGAAAGGAGGAAAAGCTAGAGATGAGTGGATAAAAAATGGTAGACCTTCTAATCCTGGAAGGTTGAATGAAATAAGGCATATAATATATAAGAGTGCTTCTATACCATGGAGAAGATCTAAAACTAATTTAGGTCTGATGTTAAGAGAAGGAATACTAAAAGAAAATATTGATGGGGAAGCTATTGCATGGGCTACAGAGAGATTAAATAAAAGAATAGAAAAAAGAAAAATATTAATGGTTATATCTGATGGAGCACCAGTTGATGATTCAACATTAAGTACAAATTCCGGAAGTTACTTAGATAAACACTTAAGACAAATTATAAAAAAAACAGAAGCTAATTCAAATATAGAGCTTCTAGCTATAGGAATTGGTCATGATGTTACGAGATATTATAAACAAGCATTAACTATAATTGAAGTAGACCAACTAGGAAGTGCTATTACTAATCAACTTGCTATTTTATTTGATAAAAATAAAAAACCTAATAAACAAAAAATTAATTTTTAACAGTCTCTTTACTTTTTATAAGCTTTTTATAATAAATTGCGTTATTAGATAAGTCTTTCTCAAATGCGGACGATAGAAATTTATCAATTCCACCTTTTTTTTCAACTGTTCTAATTGCACTTGAACATACTTTAAATTTAACAGGTTTTTTTAGCACTTCACTAAAAAGAGAAATATTTTGCAGATTAGGTAGAAACCTTCTTCTCGTTCTATTTTTAGCATGACTAACATTATTGCCAGACATAACTCTTTTTCCTGTTAATTCGCAAACTCTAGACATAACTCAATCCTTTAAATAATATTATTGATTTAATAAAACTGAAAAAGGTATCAGTCAAGAAATCTTTTTAAATATGTTTATTTCTTATTAGGTCTTTGTTCTATTAAACCTAAAACCCTTCTTGCTGCATCAGTTATATTTGTACCTGGCCCAAATATAGCATCAACACCAGCTTTTTCTAATTCTAAGTAATCTTCTTGAGGTATAACACCTCCAGCGATAATGACTACATTTTTATTTCCATTCTTTCTAATTTCTTGAATCATACTAGGTATTAAAGTGAGATGACCACCAGCTAAACTAGATGCTCCTACTACGTCTGGCTTAAATGAGTCAACTACTTCTGATGATTCTTTGGGTGTCTGAAATAGAGGACCAACTTTTACATCAAAACCAAGATCTTCATAGGCACTTGCCACCACATTTGCTCCTCTATCATGTCCATCCTGACCTAATTTCACTATTAGTATTTTAGGCTTTCTATTTCTTTTACTGATAAAATCATTTATTGCTTGCTTAACATAAATAAAATTTTCATTCTTACTTAATTCTGTTCCATAAATACCGGCAACTCCTTTATATTCTGCTTTGTGGCGATCAAAAACTTTTTCTAGAGCATAAGAAATCTCTCCTACAGTTGCTCTTTTTCTTGAAGCTTCTATAGATAAATTCAATAAATTAGAGTTATTATTTTTAGCTCCATTTGATAATTTTCCTAAAGCTTCATTTACAGCAATATTATCTCTGTTATTTCTTAAAGCTTTTAAATTTTTAATTTGTTCTTCTTTTACTTGCTCATTATTCACCTTTAAAACATCAAACTTTGAATCTGATTTTGATTGATATTTATTAACTCCAACTACAATTGATTCTGAAGAGTCAACGGCAGCTTGTCTTTTTGCTGCAGACTCTTCTATCATTTGCTTGGGTAAACCTTGTTCTACTGCTTTAGTCATGCCTCCTATTTTTTCTATATCATTAATAATTTTCTCAGCAGAAGCAATAAGTCTCCCTGTCAAAGCTTCGATATAGTATGAACCAGCAAGAGGATCAACAGATTTAGTAATACCAGTTTCTTCTTGCAGAATTAATTGAGTGTTCCTTGCAATTCTAGCTGAAAAATCAGTAGGTAAAGCTACCGCTTCATCAAATGCATTAGTATGTAGAGATTGAGTACCTCCTAATACTGCTGCCATTGCTTCAACAGTTGTCCTCACAATATTGTTATATGGATCTTGTTCTGTAAGAGATACTCCCGATGTCTGACAATGAGTTCTTAGCATTAAAGATTTTGTATTTTGAGGATTAAAGTATTTTTTCATCAAACTAGCCCAGAGCCATCTGGCTGCTCTTAATTTTGCAATTTCCATAAAGAAATTCATTCCTATAGCAAAAAAGAATGATAACCTTGGTGCGAAGTCATCAACCTTTAAACCTTTATTTATTGCCGCTCTTACATATTCTAAGCCATCTGCTATCGTAAATGCCAATTCTTGCACCTGATTAGCTCCAGCCTCTTGCATATGATAGCCACTTATTGATATAGAATTATATAAGGGCATATTGTCCGCTGTGTAACTAATAATATCAGAAACTATTCTCATAGAATGGGCAGGCGGATATATGTATGTATTTCTTACCATAAATTCTTTTAGAATATCATTTTGGATAGTACCTCTTAGTTCTTCTGCTTTAACTCCTTGCTCTTCTGCAGCTACTACAAAATTTGCTAAAACAGGTAATACTGCTCCATTCATAGTCATAGATACAGACATTTTATTTAATGGTATTTGATGAAATAATAATTTCATATCTTCAACTGAATCAATAGCAACTCCAGACATGCCTACATCTCCAGAAACTCTAGGATGGTCACTATCGTAACCTCTGTGTGTTGCAAGGTCGAATGCTACTGATAAGCCCATTTGCCCAGCTGCTAAATTACGTTTATAAAATTCATTTGATTCTTTTGCAGTAGAAAAACCTGCATACTGTCTAATTGTCCATGGCCTTCCTGCATACATAGTAGCTTTTGGCCCCCTCAGAAAAGGCTCAAATCCTGGCAGCCCTCCTAGGTGAGAGAGACCTACTAAATCATTTTCAGTATATAATGGTTGAATATCTATATCTTCCGGAGTTTTCCATACAAGTGTATCACTATCTTTACCTTTTAACTCATTTTTTGCTAAATCTACCCATTCTTTAATAGTTCTAGAAGAATTATTACTCATAAATTTATTCTAACCTTTCAATATATTAATTATCTTTAATCAATGGTATTTTTATATAGGGAACACCTTCATTTTTTAGTTTATTTTCTTCTTTTTTAGTAGCTGTTCCTCTAATAGGCTTACTTTTTTTCTTTCCATTATAAATCATAGTTGCTTCCTCAGCAAAATTCTCGCCTACATCTATTGTATTTTTTTCTATTTCTTTAGTTAGTGTTCTAATCTTAGTTTTTAATTCTAATTCATTTAAATTGGGAATATTTGTCTTTTTCAAATCCTTCTTTAATGAAGACCTTTTAACAGCGGGAGCAACTATTGCTCTTTCTATACTTAAATCTCCGCATATAGGACATGCTAGTAAACCTGCTTGAACTTGTTCTTCATAATCTGCGGAACTTGAAAACCAGCCTTCAAAAGAATGAGACATTCCACATTTAAGATCATATTTAATCATGTAGTTATCCAAATATAATATACAACTTAGTAAGATTATTAAGTATTATATTAAAAAATAAATAAATACATATATAATACATTTAGTATGAATAAAAAATTAAAAATTAAAAATAATGATTCTTCATTATTGCCATCAGAATGGGTAAAAAATAATTTACCAATAAGTAATTCTAACTTAAATTTACTTGACCTAGCATGCGGTAATGGAAGACATAGCATTTATGCAGCATCAATTGGATATAGAGTAATATCAGTAGATATTAATAAAAACATTCTTTCAGAGATGCAAAATAATGAATTTATTATACCAATACAATTAGATTTAGAAAAAAATAATATATGGCCATTACAAGATGATAAATTTGATGTTGTAATAGTTACAAATTATCTATATCGACCTATTTTTAAAAATATTATTAAAAGCATGAAATCTGATGGAAAATTAATTTATGAAACTTTCACAGAAGAAAATTCTGCTTTTGGTAAACCCAATAATAAAAATTACTTACTACAACCTCAAGAATTACTAAAATTTGCTAGAAATAATAAACTCAAAATAATAAATTATGAAGAAATAATTATAGAAAAACCAATAAAAAAAGCAGTACAAAGAATTTTTTCTATTTTAAAATAAATTTAAATTCTACCCCATATATTTTTTATTTCTTTTGACTTATTTATATCTATATCTGCATATATAATTTTCTGTTTTTGTTTAGCTTCTACAATTATATTCCCCCAAGGATCAATAACCATTGAATGACCCCAGGTTTCTCTTTTATTGTAATGATTTCCTGTTTGAGCTGGAGCTAAAACCCAGCAGCTTGTCTCTATAGCTCTAGCACGTAGAAGAATCTCCCAGTGAAACTTTCCGGTATTTACGGTAAATGCAGATGGAATAGTTATAATATTACATCCGAGATTAGATAATTCTCTATATAACTCAGGAAACCTAATATCAAAACATATAGTTAATCCAATTTTTCCCAATTCATTCTCTACAACTACAATATCCGAACCAGCATTATATCTATTGGATTCATTATAACTCTCTTTACTAGATATGTTTGCATCAAACATATTTATTTTATCATATCTTCCACAAATATTTCCTTTTTTATCGATAAATAGTGAACGGTTTGCTAATTTACTTCTTTTTGAGCCACTTGAAAATACTGCTATTGAACCTAATAAAACAAATATGTTATACTTTTTTGCAGCTTTTCTTGAAGCTATTAATGTGGGGTGACTGTCTTCCTCAGATGCATTAGCTAACATATCTGCTCCTCTACCCATAAATCCACAATTTTCAGGAAATAAAACTAAATCTGCTCCATTATTTTTTGCATCTTTTATACTATCTTCTATAAATTTAATATTTAAGTTCAAATCTGGCACTGAAGTCATTTGGGATAATGCTACACGCATTTATTTTTTCATATCACTTATTAGTTTATCTAATTTACCTTCAATATTCATATTATATAAATCATCAGAACCACCAATATGTATATCTCCAAAAAATATTTGAGGTACACTTCTTTTACCCCCAGATAATTTTATCATTTCTTTCATTTTTTCAGGCTGCTCATGAATATTTATTTCTTGAAAATCTAATTTTTTTTCAGTTAATAAGTTTTTAGCTCTATTACAATAACCGCATAAATAGCCTGTATATATAATTATATTATTCATTTTATCCTCTAATAATAATTCTAGTTGTAAGACTATAAATAATATATAAAGATATAAAAAATAACAAACAATTTAGAATTTATATGAATGTAAATATACAAAATTCAGTACCATTAATATTTAACAGAAATAATTTAAAATATAACTCTATTAAAATTAACGATATATATTTAAAAATTGCTGGTGAAATAGCTGGAAGAGTTAAAGAAACTAATTTAGAGTTTGAGAATGCACTAGAAATAAATTCAAAAGTAATTAATTCTGGAATAAAAATTAAAGAAACTAAAATTATAAAAAATTTATATAGAACTGCAATAAATAACCCTCAAGAAAAAAAAATACTTAACTTTAAAAGTGATGAAGAGTTTCTTCCTCTAAAAAATGATTCTTTAAACTTAGTTTATAGTATCTTAGGTCTAAATACAGTTAACGACCTTCCTGGTACTTTTAAACAAATATTTAACTCTTTAAAAAATAATGGTTTATTTATTGCCGCATTTTGGGGGCAAGGTACATTAAACCCTTTGGCAGTAGCCTTAGCTAATGCTGATGAAAAAATATTAGGAGGTCTTTATCAAAGGATTTTTCCATTTTGTGATATAAAAACTCTTGGAAGCTTATTACAAAGAGCAGGTTTTTCTATGCCTATGGCTGATCAAGAAAAAATTGTTAAAAGCTATTCAAATATAAATTATTTGCTCAAGGATATACGTTCTTTTAATGAAAATAATAATTTAATTACTAGACCAAAAACATTTACCCCAAAAATAATCTTTGACGAAGCAGAAATTTATCTTAAAGATAATTATAGTGATAATGGAAAATTTTACATGCCATTTAATGTTATATTTGTAACTGGATGGAAAAATTAGATTATGTTTCTAAAAATTAAATTACTTATAATACCGTTTATAATTTTATTTTTTTTTTATCCTTCAATACTAAATGCTTCAAACCTAGAAGAATTATCCTGCAAAGGTATATTTTGGTCTGATAAAGACGCTGAATATGCGGAATGGCAAGTTAAAAAAAGAGTTTCTACTTATAAAATTTATTTAAAAATTAATAATATAAGAAAAACAGCAAAAGTTTCTTTTAGGAAAGGTAATGCAGGTACAGTTATAGGTATGGGAGGTTGGGAAAACAAAACAGAAGAGAAAAGCTCCTTATCTTTTACCTATTCTTTAACTAACAGAGTATTTAAGATGAAAAGTAGATACAGTAATACAAAATTGGAAGGAAAATGCGAAGGTAAAATAAATTTATGACCTATAGTCTGCGTTAATTTTTATATATTCTTTAGTGAGATCACAGGTCCATACAGTTGCATGCTCTTTTCCAGAACCTATATTAATATCAATTTCAATATTTTTAGATTTCATTTTTTTTGCAACAACTTTTTCATTATAATTATTGATTAAGGCTCCTTTATAAGTAATATGAGCTTTATTGATAGATATTGATATACTCTCTTGTCTTATTGATTCACCGGATTTTCCAATTGCCATTATGATCCTACCCCAATTAGGGTCCTCTCCAGCAATTGCAGTCTTAACTAAAGAAGAATTAGCGACAGATAGTGCAATTTCCTTAGCAATTTTATATGATTTTGCAGAATTGACATTTATCGTAATAAATTTACTTGCGCCTTCTCCATCACATACAATTTGCTGAGCTAAACCTTGTAAAACCTTATCTAAAGATTTTCTAAATAATTTTAAACGCTTATCTGCTATAGATTTTATAGGTTTGTTTAAAGACTTTATATTTGAAGAGAATAAAAGACAGGTATCTGAAGTTGAAGTATCCCCATCAACAGTTATTGAATTAAAAGATTTTTCAACAGCCTCTTTTAAGACAATGTTTAAAATATTTGAAGATAATGGAA
>JAQWLZ010000073.1 GCA_029247025.1 Alphaproteobacteria bacterium
CTCCATGGAATAGCTGATGCAGAAACTAAAGACCAATTGTCTTTTTTAAGAGGAGCATCCATTTCTTCCCATCCTACTTGTGTGGAACCTTTACGACCAGAATGACCTATTTGACAACATATTTTAGCGTCTGTTTCTAGATGAATAAAATCAACTATTTTTTTCCAAGCTTCTTCATGTTTATCAGAATATAATCCCGGACATCCCGGAGTAATTCTGGCTTCTGGAGACACACATGTCATTTCTATATATACTAATCCAGCTCCACCTTTCGCTCTTTCTCCATAATGAACTAAATGCCAATCGTTAGGACAACCATCTATTGCTTTATATTGTGCCATAGGAGATACAACTACTCTATTCTTTAACTGCAATTCCCTTAATTTTAAAGGAGCAAACATTGGAGCTCTTATATTTTTATTACTTCTAAAATTATTTTGGCTTTGAAACCATTTCTCAGCTCCATTTAACCAAATAGGATCACGTTCTCTTAAATTTTCATGGCTAATTCTTTGAGATCTAGTTAATAAAGAATATTTCAATTGTATAGGGTCTAGATCTAAATATCTTTCTACATCTTCAAACCACTCTACAGAATTTCTAGCAGCTGATTGAAGTCTCAATACCTCTAATTTTCTTTCTTCTTCATACTTTTCAAAAGCTTCACTATAATTCTTTTCTTTAAATAAATTATTTGCAAGAGAAATTGCACTTTCTAATGCTAATTTGGTACCAGAACCTATTGAAAAATGTGCTGTAGCTGCAGCATCTCCTAGTAAAACTATATTTTCATAACTCCATTTTTCACATAAAACTCTTGGAAATTTTATCCATGCAGAACCTCTGATATGATTGGCATTAGTCATTAAACTATTACCATCAAGATACTTAGAAAATATATTCTCACAAATATCAATACTTTCCTGTTGGGAAAGATTAGAAAAACCAAATTTATCAAAAGTACTTTGACTACATTCTACTATAAAAGTGGCAGTATTTGCATCAAACTGGTAAGCATGAGCCCAAATCCACCCATATTCAGTTTTTTCAAAAATAAAGGTAAAAGCATCATCAAATTTTTGATTAGTACCTAACCAAATAAAAGGACACTTCCTCGTATCGACATCAGCTTTAAAAATATCCTTATATTCATTTCGAGTTTTTGAATTTAATCCATCAGAAGCTATGACTATATCATAATTTTTTTTGTATTCAGATATATTTCCTACTTCTGCTTCAAATTTTAGATTAACGCCTAATTCTCTTGCTCTATCTTGCAAAATTATTAGCAATGCTTTTCGGCCAATGCCACAAAAACCATGACCTGAAGACTTAAGTTTTTTATCTTTGTAAATAACTGCAATGTCATCCCAATAGGCAAAATTTGAACGAATTTTTTCAGCACTTATAGAATCATTATTATTGAGATTATCAAGTGTTTCATCAGATAGTACTACTCCCCACCCGAATGTATCAGCTGCCTTATTTCTCTCAATTACAGATATATCCGCTTCCGGCTTCTTTAATTTCATAGAAATAGCAAAGTATAACCCTCCTGGACCTCCTCCTATACATGCTATTTTCATAAAATCACCATTTCGTAATATATTAAATAAAATTAGTATAAAAAATAGTTTACATTGAAATATATTTCAAGCTTAAAATGTTTAAGCTTAAAGTACTTTTATCTAATTACCTATAATTGTATTTAAAATATCAATAATATTTTCTGGAATATAATCAGACCTCCAAGCTACCATAAGGTCTGGCCTAACTATTACATACTTATTTAAATATAAATTTAATACATCTTTATCATTTATTTGAAGTAAATGAATAGGCAAAGCAATACTCTCTGCTTTACTTATTAATTTTTTAGCATCTATTAGATCTTCTGTAAAAACTAATAAAGTAAAATTTTTATTAAATTTATCGTATATAGAAACTCCTTCTTCAAGCCATATATGAGGAGCTCTATGCCCAGGCCTAGCCGTTGGTATATATTTTCTAGGATTATCAATAGTTTCTTCAGTTCCATCAGGAATAACTATAGAAGAATTTTTATATCTATAACCCAATAATGTTCCAGAAGAAGCAATCAATTTATCTTGTTCCTTCAAATTAATAGATAATTTTTCTCTTAATTTTTCTGCACGTTTTGAATTTTCATCTAGAATATCTCCATATTGCATGACGGAATTTAATTGATCAAAACAATCTGCTGCCTCTTTTGTATTTCTTACTCCTATAGAGTGTCTTTCTTCAAAATAACTATCAATTAATTTAGCTCCTCCCCAACCCTCAACCATAGCTTGAACTTTCCAAGCAATATCAATAGCATCGGATACACCAGTATTCATTCCAAAACCTCCTGTTGGAGTAAATAAATGTACTGCATCACCGGCCATAATAATTCTTTTATCATGGTATTTATCTGCAACTAATGCATGAGCTGTCCATGGTTGGACAGATAAAATTTCAATATCTGTTGTTTGCCCTAAAACTTCTTCTATAGATTTTTTTGTATTTACTTCATTCCACAATTGTCCTGGCTTAAGCATCAAATGATAAGTAAAAGTAGTTCCTCCATCCCAATTAAGAAGAAAACCTGCATAATCTTTATGTAAAGGAAAAAATATATTAGCCGAACCAAATTTATGACATTTCATGAAGTCAGGAGCTTTAAAGTAAATTGATACAAATTTAGCCATATCAGCTCTTCCACTTAAACCAATATTTAGCTTCTCTCTTACCATGGATTTACCTCCATCGCATGCAATCAAATATTTACTTCTAACCTCCTCTATTACCCCAGATTTTATATTTTTTACCTTACTAGTAACTCCTAATGAATCTTGTTCAAATGATTCTAATGAACAATTAAAATTCATATTAATATTAGAAAGTGTATCAATATAATTTAAAATAGTTTCTTCTACTTCATTCTGGCCCGTTATAGTTTTTATATAAGGAGACCATGTATGCTCTTCTTTTACATAACCTCCAGTATCTTTAACTTCCCTAATCTTTTTAAAAGGAGGCAAAGATATTCTGTGAAGCTGTCTTCCATGCAAGCTAGAGACCCAATAATAATCTGCAGGATGATCAGGAGGAATACCAGCTTCTGTAATAGCTTTATCTATGCCCCATCTACGATAATATTCCATAGTTCTATTTGCTACTGCATTAGCTCTTGGATGATTATTTAATCCTGCTGCCTGTTCTACCACCATACAATCTATATTTCTCCAACCTAATTCTGCAGCTAAAGACAAACCTACAGAACCTCCCCCTGATATTAGAACTGAAACTTCTTTCATAGTTTTATACTTCCTTAAAATTTGCCTTATCTTTATGTTCTAATAAGAATTCTAAAAGAATTTTATTAAAACTTAATGGTTGTTCTATATTACTTAAATGCCCAGCATTTTTTATAATATTTAACGAAGAATTTTTAATTTTTTCTTTAGCTAGATAACCAATACTTACAGGCGTTAATTTATCATACTCTCCGTAAACTAACTGAGTAGGAACATTAAATTTTGATAAATTACTACTGGCATTATAAGTAATACTCTCAGAAATAGTTTTTAAATAAGATTCAATATGAATTTTTAAAAAACTATGTTTTATTTTTAATTTAGCTTCATCTGAACAATTTGGGCCCACGAGAGAATTAATAAGGGCTGGAGCAATCTCGCTTAGTGTTTTTCCACTCTTAAGGGGTTTTTGTCTTAAATCAATAAATTCTTTTTGTTTATCTTTACTTAAAATTTTATAATCAAAAAAACAATCACATAAAAATAATGTAGCAACTCTATCTCTATACTTTGGATAAAAGTCCATTAAGATTCTAGCACCCATAGATAAACCTACTAAATGTGCTTTATCTATATTTTTAGTATCTAATAATCTAATTAAATCGTGACTAAAATCTTCAAACTTAAGTGCTCCTTCGTAATCATCTGAATCACCATAACCTCTTGCATCCCAAGCTATGGCTGTAAAATCATTTGCAATAGCATTTTGCTGCTCGTACCAATTGTCACTATTTCCACCTATTCCGTGTAAAAATATTACGGGAGGACCATTACCAGTTTCTTTAAAATTAATTAGAGGCTTACCTCCTACTGAACCTTGCTTTATTTTATTTAAAGTCATTAACCTAAGGGACCTACAAGTTTCCCTGATTTTACAATAACAGTATCATCAATTTTTATATCACAATTTCTCATTGGTAGATCAAAATGACAAGTGGTATATCTCTTAGCAAACTCATTTGCACCAGTAGAAATTAAAAAATTACCCGCAAAGGCTCTTAATTCCGTACAATTTACGTCTTGCTTATCATACATTGTTAATGCATCCCATCTAGCCTTAGGATTAAGCCCCCAACCTACGTGCGAAATAGCATATGCATTTGGATCTTTCCATCCCTCATAATATGACCTCATTAAATTTGCATCTAATCCTTCACCCTCAATATTAGTAACAAAGTCATTCTCAATAGTTAAAATAACAGGGCTTTCTATATATTTTTTAAAAGTTAAATTTACATCTCCAGTATCCAAAACTACTTTTCCATTTACTGTATTCTTAAGCGGAAAAAATAATGCTAAACCGGCAGGCCAATAAGCTACCTTTTCCCCCGGAGTAAGATAACCAGCGCCTGCTCTAGCCGGAGCTCCGTTAATATCAACGTTAAGATTTGTTCCTGCACTAGAACTAACCTTCATAGTTTTAGAAGTTTTCAATATGTCCAGACTAGTAATAACTTTAGGAGTCAAACTCTTATCAGGCATACATCTCTCTAACACTTCAGGGTGTTCATTCGATATCATTAATAGACGTCCCCCACCTTTAATAATAGTTTGTAATTCTTTTGAATGCAGCATCCCTTCTACTGTGCAATCAATAATTAAATCACATGAACTTAGAGCAGGTAATACAGCTTCATAACCTTCAAATGAATAACAGGATCCGGTTGACCTAACTGGAATAACATCTTTTAATTTTGGAGTAGGCACATTAAATTGAATTGGTTTTGCTCCAATTCTTGACAGTGCATGCATTGATAAGTCTATTAAAACTTGCCGAGATTGTGTTTCAGAAATTATAGCAACTGTATTATTTTTACTTACACCACTTAATAAAAAGCTTTTTTCAAAGCAATCTATCCATTTTGACTCTAAATTTTCTCTCAACATGTTCCTCACCCTTAATGCACATTAAAACATCATTATATATTGTATAATTTAATTTACAAATTTTATACCAATAGAACACATTCTGTAATTTACAGAATAACTTTATAGATTATTTTTTGCTGCTTCAAGAAGTGGTTTAATAACCTTATTTTTCAGGTCTATTCCTACACCACATTTACATCCTGGGCAATCTAAGCAGGCGTCAAGGCCTAAATCTATTGCTTTTTTTATAGCAATATTTTTTCCTTGCTCAGAAGTAAGTGGGTCATTTCTTAATCTTTCAAGTTTTAGTAATGAAAATGGATTACCATGAATATAACCTTCAGATGCATTAGGTAAACTATCTTTCACTTCACCGGGTAGTTTATCTTCAAAATTTCTTGAGTGCATTGGACATTTGTCCAAACATGCATAACATTCTATACATGCTGTTAAATCATGATAAACTTCAGGGGCTTCTACATTCAAGTCATTACCCTGAGCTGAAGTTTTTAATCCTCTCATTTGTCTTGCTATACCATCTCTTCTTACTACTAAATCGCTTAATACTGGTAACGTTGCAATAGCGCTCAGCTTATCTCCATTTTTTACTCTAGCTCTACAAGCTACTCTAGGCCTATCGTTGATATCAATTGTGCATACGCCGCAATTTCTTGCTCTACATCCAAAACGAAACGCTAAATCTGGAATAACTGATGACTGAGCCTGCATTAGAACGTCTAAAGCCATAGGCTTTTCTTTTTCTTCTCTTTTATTATAAGTATAAGTTACTACTTTTTCCTCGCCATCTCTTACGGTAACAATATTGACTTCTATAGAATGTATATTTTTATTCATGGTGAAGTTGTTTCGCCAATTGCTCCATCGGTTCCCCCTGGCATAATTTCTGGCGCCTTACCATTCGCTGACATAATATCTTTATATTTTTTTTCTAACTTTTTATCTTTCATACTTCTAGGAAGAACAGATAATATTCTAGCCTCAAACAATCTCTTTTTTTCCAAAATTTTATAATAAATTAAGTTCTTAAGTGGAGTTCTAGTTCTATTTAACTTTTTAACTAAATAGCTATTATTATTTTTATTAACTACAGTTGAATAAGGTTTTGAAAATATAGATATATTTTTTGCATCCAATCTAACATGCCCCCCAATACTTCCGTTTCTTTCTTTAGCCGCTAGACCTATTAATTGGGCGGAAAACAACATATTTTTTAATTCTACATAATCTAGAAATGATTGATTCCATAAAAAATAATTAGGTATAGAGATATTAGTAAGTTTTGACTTTATATCTTTTATTAAAATTTCCATTTTTTCAATGCCCTCTGCTGTTCTGACTGGGCCAATATTTTTCCAACTTTCTTTTTGAAGCAACTCTCTTAAACTATTAGATGATATAGTGCCTTTTTGGCCAAACAATTTAGAATATTCATTTATATATTTATCAAAAATTACTTGGCTAACTTTAAATTTATTATTTAGTGCATGCTTAGCTGCAGCTATACCAGATCTATTTCCAAAAACTGCTAACTCTGTTAAAGATGTAGAGCCTAATCTATTAGCACCAAATAACCCTCCCATTGCCTGTCCAGCTGCATATAAACCCGTTATTCCGTATTTTACAGAACCTTCATGCTCACCGCCTACGCTCTGCCCCTCATCATTTACTCTAATTCCTCCCATCATATAGTGAGCTCCAGGACGTACTTCCCAGGCTGTTTCTACTTTAGCAGCTTCTTTACCGAGTGCTTGACGAGCATTTATATA
Organism: Alphaproteobacteria bacterium; assembly: GCA_029247025.1. Classification (GTDB taxonomy): domain Bacteria; phylum Pseudomonadota; class Alphaproteobacteria; order TMED109; family TMED109; genus TMED109. The sequence goes on from JAQWLZ010000073.1 coordinate 6,977, forward strand.
AGCTGTTGGCAAACTATCCTGTAAATATTTCATAAAATATGGGCCTGATTTTGGAAGCTCTTTATTTGCAGTCATATCTAAAAAAGCACCTCCATTTGGACTTCCTCTTCCATCCTCTACAGCCCTCATAATTGCTTCAGAGCATGCAGCTCTAGTCCTTAAATGCACTCCATTTAATATAATCTTTCCATTTTTATCTCTTAAGACACCTAAATAACTTGCTGTTGAAGGCTCTCCAGCAAGTAAACCTTCATATGAAGGAGGTGAAGCTAGGCAAAAAGGTAAAAATTGAAGCTGTTCCATATCAACTAAATCTGCTCCTGCTCTTAAAGCTACAGCATAACTGTCACCGGTATTACCTCGCATTGTATCTGTCTTAGGAAAAAATAAAGTAGATAAGCCACCAGCAGCTATTATAACAGATGGCGTCTTAATTGCTAATATCACTCCTTTACTCGCATCGTATACTAACCCGCCCACAATAATCGACTTGCTATCTTCGCTACTTTTATCTACTACTAAGTCTAAAAACCATGCATCTTCAAGATAATCAATATTTTTCTCTTTTATAATTGCGTCCCAATTAGCATGACCAAAAGCCACTCCATGATTTTCATGTCCTACAGACCTATTTCTATTATGACCACCCATTGCTAAAGGAAGCGATTGAGGACGGTTTTTAGCTTTATTTATTGAAGGCCTTAATCCATTTTCTCTATATTTATCATATGCTTCTTTTGAATATTTTGAAAATGTATCAGTAAGCTTTTTTATAGGTAAGTCTCCTCCAGCCAATTTAACATTTTCTGATAACACCTCTTCTATATCATCATCAGAACCAGACTCTCTTACAGTTGCTAATCCTTCCGAAATTTTAGTATCCGATGCACCTAAAGGATCTTTGGAGACCAGCAATACTCTTGCACCCTGTTCTGATGCTGCCGAAGCAGCTTGAGCTCCTGCTCCTCCAGAGCCAACAACCACAACATCGTAGCTTACCCATTTAATTTCTATACTCATAAGCACCTCGCAAAGATAAGAATTATTTTACATCTAAGCAAAATTTTGTCTAGGGCATTATTGATCTATCACCTATAAAGTATAATAAATTTACATTTTATTCCTTATCAATTAGTTTAAATTATGAAAAATAATTTAAAAAATAAAATTCCTTCTATCCAAGCAGTTGCTATGCCAGCAGATACAAACCCATCTGGAGATATATTTGGTGGTTGGGTTTTAAGCCAAATGGACTTGGCTGGAAGTGTACTTGCTCGTCAAATAACAAAAAAAAGAGTTACGACAGTAGCTGTTGATAAAATGAGGTTTCATAAACCAATTATGGTAGGAGATATTGTAAGTTTTTATACAGAAGTAAATAAGACAGGAACTACTTCCATAACAATTGATATTACAACAATGGTAACGAGAAAAAATAATATACTTGGAACAGATCAAGCCATAATGGTTACAGAAGGAAAGTTTGTCTATGTAAGTATAGATTCTAAAGGAAAACCTATAAAAATATAAAATTAACTAAGCATATCATCCCAGATATTTGTAGCCCAATCCCAAGCGTTTTCTTTTATAACTGAAGATCTAGCTGGAGATAAACCAGAAGCACCAGGTATACTTTTAATTTTTTTATCTCCTTCATTATAACTATATACAGCACTTACTGAAATACCCTCTTCATTAGAAACTAAGCTATAGCATGTATTAATTAAAGAAGGAGATATTTTCTCTAAACCAAATAATTCTGCAACGACAGCTAAACCACATACTTTACCCATTGAATTTGCAACATATCCAGATTTAGGCACTCTTCCAACATTAGATTGTGACGTAGCATCCCCTATAATAAATATATTATCTGCTATGGTTGAACTAAAATCATAAGAGTTTACTGCAGCCCAATTAGATCCTTTATTTATAAGTCCTGCTTCTTTTAGAAAATTAGGGGCTTTCTGAGATGGAATGAGATTAGCTACATCGCACCTAATATCCTCAAAATCTGTCATAAATGTTGAAGAAGACTTCTCTACTCCTACTACCCCCGAGTTGGACCTATATTCTATTATATCAGGATATAGATCTTCCCAAGCTTCCATAAATAATCCACCTTTTGAAACAATTTTTTGATTAGAATCTAAAATAATGAGTTTTGTATTCTTTTTATTCTTCTTCAAATAGGAAGCAATTAATGAAGCTCTTTCATAAGGACCAGGAGGACATCTATATGGACCTAAAGGAATAGAAATCGCTACTACACCACCATTTTTAAGATTTTTTATTTTATTAGCAAGTAATATAGTTTCTTTTCCAGCTTTCCAAGCTGCAGGAAAATCTTCTATATAATTTTCATTCCAATTTTCAATTGATGAATAATCTAACTCAACTCCAGGAGAAAGAATTAGTTTATCATAAGTTATATTTTGTTTATCAGTAATTATTATATTTTTTTCTGGATCGATATTTATTGCAATTTCATGGATAAATTTTATGCCATAATTATTTTTTAAACTATCAAAATTAAAAGTAATATCATCTATATTTTTTAACTGACCTATTACCCAATTAGACATTGGACAAGATACAAATTCTTTATTTGAATCTATAATAATAACTTCGACTTCTGGACTAATTATTTTTATAGTTTTTGCAGCGCTTAATCCTCCCCAACCTGCTCCAAGAATAACCACCTTTCCAGCGCTTTTAGCATTAGACGCAACAATATCCATAAAAGGTAATAAAGATGAAAATAAACTATAATTTCTCATTCTTTTTAATAAATTACGTCTATTCATTATTGTTATATCCTTTAGAGAAATAATAAGATAATATTCTTATTTGTTGCTCACTATATCCTTTAGATATTAACTGCATTAAATAGTTTTTTCTGTTGTCTAATTTATAATCCATCAGTGAATTATAAATATAGTCTTCATCTAAGCCATATAAACTTGGTATTGTTAAATTTGTACTTTTACCATGACAACCTAAGCATGGTAGAGATAAACTCGTGTCTAAATTGTCAGAAAATGCGTTACTACTTATAAAAAATAAAAATAAAATAAAATACCTCATAGCTTTAAATATAATATAATTACCTATAATTAAAAAGTACTATTTGGTATAAAACTATATTTGAATACTATAGTAATAATTTTAAATTAGGTAATAAATCAATGGATGCAAAAAATAAACACGGTCCTTTAAAAGGACTTATTGTAATTGACCTTACAAGAGTATTAGCTGGACCTTATGCGTCCATGATACTTTCAGATTTAGGGGCAAGAATTATAAAAGTAGAACCTCCCCTTGGAGATGATTCAAGAGAATTCAGTCCTTTTGTAAATAATCAATCTGCATATTTTGCATCTTTAATTAGAGAAAAAGAAAGCATTAAATTAGACTTAAAATCTGAAAAAGATAAATTAATATTTGATGAGCTTATTAAAAATGCTGATATTTTACTAGAAAATTATAAGCCGGGTACCATGGAGAAGTTAGGCTATGGATATAAATCTCTTTCAAAAAAATATCCAAATTTAATATATGCTTCCTGTAGTGGATTTGGACAAACGGGTCCTTGGGCAACTAAACCAGCTTATGACATGATAGTTCAAGGTATGGGCGGACTAATGAGTGTTACAGGTCATGAAGGACAAGAGCCTGTAAGAGTTGGAACATCTATAGGAGATATAACTGCAGGATTATTTACAACGATAGGAATATTAGCATCATTAATAGACAAAAATAAACACGGCAATGGACAGGCGATAGACGTTTCTATGCTAGATTGCCAAATAGCAATACTGGAAAATGCAATTGCACGTTATTTTGCTACTGGTGAAAGTCCTCCACCTGGAGGATCTAGGCACCCTGCAATTGCTCCTTTTGAATGTTATAGATGTAAAGATGGATATATTGTAATGGCTTGCGGAAATAATGCTATGTTTGAAAGAATGTGCAAAGCTATTAATAAAGATGAACTAATTCAGGATGAAAGATTTAAAACAAATCCAAAGCGCGTTGAGAATGTCATTAACCTAAAACAAGAACTAGAAAATCTTTTTGTTACTAAACCTTCAGACTTCTGGATAGAAGTATTAGAAAAAGAAAATATACCTATTGGACCTTTAAATAATATAGAACAAGCAGTAAATTCTGAACAAATTAAATCCAGAAACATGGTTGTTAATATTGAAGATGAAAATTTTAATAATTTCTATGTTGCAGGAAACCCTATTAAAATGAGTTTACATAATGATCCCAAATCTAGACAAAAAGTTCCAACACTAGATGAACACAGGTCAAAACTTTTAAAAGAATTTAAAATAAAGGAATAATATGGCTTTTACATTTGAAATGCTATTAACTTTATCTTTAATGATATTTGCTATTATTGGTTATTCAACCAGAAAATTTCCAATTGATGCTGTTTCTATTTCTGTTTTAGGATTACTTTTTCTAATTTTTGAGGTTTATCCTGTAGAAGGAATAAATTTTGATGATTTTATTGCAGGATTCTCTAATCATGGCTTATTAACAGTTATGGCATTATTAGTAGTAGCTCAAGGAGTTTACTCGACAGGAATACTTAATACATTTGTAGATAATATAATGCATCTAAACCGTGATCTTCAAACTAGCAAAAACACAATGTTAATTTTATTATTATTACTTGTAGCCTTATTCTCAAGTGTCATGAATAACACACCTATTATTATAATATTTATACCATTAGTATCAATAATTGCAGAAAAAATGAATTTATCTATCAGTAAAGCTCTAATTCCTCTTAGCTATGCCGGAATATTAGGTGGACTGACAACTCTTGTTGGTTCAAGTACAAATATTATAGGTGCAGAAGTAGCAAAGGAACTAGGAGTAGAAGGAATAAACTTCTTTAGTGTTACTATTCCTGGCTTAGCTATAGCTATCCCTGGTATAATTTTTGTAATATTTGTTCTTCCTAAACTTATGCCTAAAAGAAATAAAACATCTACTTCATTATCAAGCGATCAAAATAAATTTATTGCGCAAATTGAAATTGATGCTGAAAGTGACTTAATAGGTCAACAATCAATAAGCGGTAAATTTGACGCACTTCCTGAAATGCAAATATTATTAATACAAAGAGGAGAACACTCAATATCAGCATATCAATCTACAAAAATTCAAAAAGATGATATAATTGTAGTATCAGCTGATAGAAAAGTTATTGAATCAGCCTTAATAAAGTATGGAGAACAACTTCATCCTACTCTATCGGATACGGATCCCTTTAATTTTGGGAAACCAGAAGAAAATATAAATTCTGGGGAGCAAATTTTATCTGAAGTACTTGTATCTCCTGATTCTAGAATGGCAGGAAGAGACTTAGAGGAGTCCAGATTTAGAAAACTAACTAATTGTATAGTTTTAGGCATTAAAAGAAGTTCAAGGATATATAGAGAACAAATAACAGATATAGTTTTAGAAGGTGGCGATGTTTTACTCATTCAGGGCTCAAAAACATCTATAGCTAATTTAAAGGATTACCCTGAAGTTTTATTACTTGATCATACTTCATCTATCTTACCAAGAAAAAAGTTTGCTAGAAGATCCCTCGCAATTTTTTTATTTACTGTAATAACAATTGCTACTGGAGTTATTCCTAGTGTCGCAGCAGCAATGATAGGGGCAGCAGCAATGCTAGCTTCAAGAGTGTTAAGTGCAGAAAGAGCAATAAATTCTCTTAATAGGCATGTGTTTTTAACTATAGTTTCTATGCTTGCTTTAAGTCATGCAATTGAAGCTACTGGTCTTGCAGAATATGGAGCATTTAGTATGTTACATAATTTTCCAGATTCCAGCCCTGCGATTATTCTTTCAGTACTGTTTTTAACCGTTTCTTTAATGACGAATTTTTTAACAAATAATGCAAGCGCTGCACTTTTTATGCCATTAGCTATTTCGTTAGCATCTAGCTTAAACGTAGATATAATTCCATTTGTAATAACTGTAATATTGGCAGCTAATTGTTCTTTTGCGACACCTTATGGTTATCAAACTAATTTATTAGTAATGGCAGCAGGAGATTATAAATTTAAGCATTTTGTTAAAGGTGGAATTCCTTTAACTATTATATGCTGGATAGCATTTAGTTTATTTGCTCCATGGTATTATAATCTATATTAATTTTGAAAATTATAGTAAAATAAACCTATGACTATTAATTTAAATAAACCTTTGCAAATTTTTTATGGAACTTCTCCTCAGATTTGTCCATATCTTCCAAATAAAAATGAAAAAAAAATAATTACGGAAATATCTGGTAGTAATTCTAATAAATTAAATTTTAAACTTACTAACGCAGGTTTTAGACGTTCGCATAGAACAGCATATAGGCCAGCTTGTAATGATTGTAATGCATGTATACCTGTTAGAATTAACGTGTCAAAGTATATTCCTAATAGATCAATGAAACGATCAAAGAAAGCAGCATCTGACTTAGAATGCTTTGAAAGGCCACCTATTGCTACAAGAGAACAATATGAATTATTTTATGAATATCAAAAATATAGGCATCTTGATAGTGACATGGCTGAGATGAACTTTAATGAATATAGAGCCATGGTAGAAGACACACCTGTTGAAACATGCGTCTATGAATTTAGAGATAAAAATAGTGTATTAGTAGCTGCAAGCCTAACAGATAAAGTTGAAGATGGCTTGAGTGGGATTTATAAATTCTTTACTCCTGATAGATCTAAACATAGTTTAGGTTCCTGGATAATAGACTGGCATATTGAAGAAACTATAAAATTGAAGCTTAAGTATGTATATCTTGGATATTGGATAAAAGAATCTTCTAAAATGTCTTATAAAAGTAAATTTAAAGGTTTAGAAAAATTAACAAATAATAAATGGGAAGACTTTATAAATTAATTAATAGGAGGATTATTATGAAAAAAAAAACAAATAAACCAATATATAAAAGAAGAGATATTCTTATTGGTGCTTCAGCTTTAACAGCAGCCGGAGTACTTACAGCTTGCAAAGATAATGTAAGTGGTGGTACCCCAGAAAACCCAGGACAGTCTGCATCTATATCTAAAAAAATCATTCAATGGAAAATGATTACATGTTGGCCACGGGACTTTCCTGGAGGTGGAACACATTCTCAAAAATTAGCACAAAGAATTACTGAAGCTTCAGATGGCAGATTAGAAATAAAGAATTTTGCAGCTGGCGAACTAGTACCAGCATTTGAAGTATTTGATGCCGTTAGAGAAGGAACAGCTGAATGTGGCCATGCCGCTCCTTATTATTGGATATCAAAACATAAAGCAATTCCATTTTTTTGTACTGTACCTGGTGGCATGACAGCCTCTGAAAAAGCTGCATGGATAATTTATGGAGGTGGCCAACAATTATGGGATGAATTATATGCGGAATTCGGGGTAAAGAGTTTCTTATGTGGTAATACTGGAGTCCAAATGGGTGGTTGGTTTCAAAAAGAAATAAATTCTCTTGAAGATTTCCAAGGAATAAAAATGCGTATGCCTGGATTAGGTGCAGAAGTAGTTAATAGAATGGGAGGTACTGCAGTAAATATGCCAGCAGGAGAAATAATGCCTGCTCTTCAGTCTGGAGTAATAGACGCAGCTGAATGGGTTGGCCCTTGGAATGATTTAGCCTTAGGGTTTTATAAAGTGGCTAATTATTATTATGGTCCAGGTTTTCATGAAGGTGGAACTGGTAATGAATTAATAATGAATAAGAAAAGTTATGATACTTTACCTTTAGATTTAAAGGCTATAGTTAAGCATGCATGTCTCGCGGGAGCGTTAGAGTCACCAGTAGAATACTTTGCAAGAAGCGCATTATCTCTTGATATATTAATTAAAAAACATAATGTTGATGTCAGACCTTTTCCTAAAGATGTCATAAATAAAATGTTTGCTATATCTAAAGAAGTGGTTGAAGAAACGGCTTCTCTAGGAGAATTACATGCTAGAATTTATAAAAGCTGGAGTGATTTTTTATATCAATCAATGAGATATCAGAAATATAGTGATTATGGCTATATGCGTGATAGATCAGAAGCTTATGGTATTTAATATGAACAGAAGAAAATTATTAAAAACTGCAGCTGTAGGAACTATTTTAGCCACTGCTGCAGCTTGTGGCAAAGAATCTGATAATAACAAGGTATCTTCTGTAAGAACAGGAAAAATAGAATGGAAAATGGTAACTACTTGGCCTAAAAATTTTCCTGGGCTTGGAACAGGTGCTCAACGTATAGCCGATAATATTACGAATATGTCTGAGGGACAGTTAACTGTTAAACTTTATGCTGCAGGTGAATTAGTACCAGCATTTGAAAGTTTTGATGCTGTTAGACAAGAAACAGCACATATGAGCCATGGCGCTAGTTATTATTGGATTAATAAAAACAAATCAACTCCATTTTTTGCTGCTGTTCCTGGTGGATTAACAGCTCAAGAACATAATGCTTGGATACATTACGGCGGTGGTCAAGAATTATGGGATGAATTATATGCAGAATTTAATGTGAAAGGGTTTTTAGGAGGAAACTCTGGTGTACAAATGGGTGGTTGGTTTAAAAATAAAATTAATAGTTTAGAGGATTTTAAGGGATTAAAAATGAGAATGCCAGGACTAGGTGCCGAAGTTATAAATAGAATGGGAGCAACTGCTGTAGCACTGCCTGGAGGAGAAATTATGCCTGCTCTAGAATCTGGAGCAATTGATGCTACGGAATGGGTAGGACCATGGAATGATTTGGCTTTTGGTTTTTATAAAGTAGCAAATAATTACTATGGGCCTGGGTTTCATGAACCAGGAACTCATACTGAATGTATAGTTAATAAAAATGCTTATGATAAACTTCCTAAAAACTTACAAAATATTGTTGAACACGCCTGCATCTCAGAAAATAATAAAATGTTATCTGAATTTACTTATGCAAACAATGTTGCTCAAAAAAAGCTTATTAATTTAGGAGTGAATATAAATAATTTTCCTGTAGATGTTTATAAGGAAATGTTTAATATCAGCAATGAAGTTGTTGCAGAAACTGCTGATGCAGGAGAAATTAATAAAAGAATTTATAATTCTTGGTCTAAATTTAAAAAAGAAGCAAGAGAGCGAGCACCATATGCTGAGCAAGGTTATATGGAAAGAAGAGGGTAAAGTTATTTAGAAAATGTATCTGTAGGTCTGCCTTTAAGAGTACGACAAAAAGGCAATAATATTATAGGTATGAAACCAAACCACATTATAAAAAAAGTAATATTATTAATTGCCATTATAAATCCCTCTCTTAAGCCTAACATCTCTATTGCCATAATAGACTTATATTCAGGGTTTAATATTGATAGCATTGGAAGACTGTTAAATAGACTATCCATTTTATTTTTGAAGCCGCTTATTATTTGAGGTCCATTTAAAATTGAATTAGAAATTCCTCCATAATACATTACCCTCAATTTTTCTAAAAAAATATTTGCTATAGAAATCGATACTGCACCGCCCAACCTTAAAATTAAATTAAACATTGAAGCAGCATTTTGAATACCATCTTTCTTCACAAATAACATAGCTATATATTGGTTTCCTATCCAAAGTAATTGAGATCCTATTCCCCTAAATACTTGCGGCCAAAAGAGCTCATCAAAGCCAAATTCAGATGTTATGTTTACCATTAACCAAGTACCATATATAATGAATAAACAGCCTATAAAAATTAGAACTCTTGCACCTAAAATATTTATTAAAGCTCCAACAAATGGACCCGTAGCCATCCAAGCCAAACCCATAACTGATACCATAGAGCCAATTTCCCAAGGACCTATTCCTCTTACTTCTCCTAAAAATACTGGTAGTAAAAATATTGGAGCATAAATAGACACTCCAAAAACAACAACATTAATGCAACCAATAGTAAAATTCCTATCTAAAAATATTTTTAAATCTATTATTGGAAATTTAGCCGTAAACTCTCTTATAAGAAAAAGAATTATGCAGGTTATAGATAATATAGACGCAATCCTTATTTCTTGTGATTTTAACCAATCTAACCTAGTTCCTTCTTGTAATGTTACTAATAATAGTAACAGACCTACAGCCAATAAAGTAATTCCATAATAATCAATTTGCTTTACTAACTCTGGTTCTCGTTCATTTAAATCAATAAAAAAGTATGCTAGTATTAAGATTATTATTCCTATGGGTAAATTGTATAAAAACATCCATTGCCAACTAATCATTTCTGTTAAAAAACCACCTATTGCAGGACCAAAAGCTATAGATGAAACACCAACAGTCGCAGTTAAAGATAAGGCAAATGGTAACTGCTTAGGCGTAAATAATATATATATACATGAAAACATTAGAGGCATAAGTGCACCCCCAAAAAACCCTTGCATAATTCTAAATGACACTACTACATAAAAATTACTAGTTGCAGCAGCCCCTATGCATGCAATCAAAAATCCACTTAAAGCTATTAAAAATAGCAATCTAATAGAAAGCAATCGTGATAACCATCCTGCAAATGGAATGATTACAACCTCCGCCATTAAATATGCTGACATTACATATGAAACTTTATCTAATCCAATATTAAGAGCACCTTGTAGGTTTTTAATTGAGGACCCTACTACTTGCATACTGATAACATTTAGTACAAAACCAAATAGTATAATTAGGAACATACCTAAATTTTTATAGTTCATATCTGCCAAAATAAAATACCCAATGAAATTAAAAGACTTTAAACAATTCAATACCAATTAGCATTTTATTATTATAAAGAAATATAATATTATAATCTTATAACTTATAAATAACTACAATTGTTAATTTTTGACTGCAAATATGCATTTTAAGAGGGACTATTATGGATGACAATAATATAGAAATTTGGGGTTTTAAAACATTCAGACCGTTTAGAATTTATTGGGCACTAGAAGAATTTAATTTAAATTATAAGAGCTATAAAATAGGCTCTAGAACTGGTGAAACCCAAACTAAAGAATATTTAGAAATGAATCCAAAAGGTAAAATTCCATTTTTTAGACATAAAGACATTGGAATAAGTGAAAGTGTGGCTGCTATGAACTATGTAGTTAATAATTTTAATGTGCCAAAAGATTTTTATGTTCCTACATCTTCTAAAGATAAAGCTAAAATTGATGAATGGTCATATATGTGCGCAATGGAATTAGATTCACTTGGTGTTTATATAATGAGAAGACATCAATTATTGGAAAATGGAGGATTATCAAATTTATATGGAGAAGCTCCTAATGCTGTTAAAACGGCAAAGGAACATGTAAATAGGATGTTACTAGCCTGCGATAGAGATGTTCCAAGTAATAATTGGTTACTTGGAAATAGTCCTAGTTGCGCTGATATAATGTTTATGAGCTGCCTACAAGTTATCAAACTCTATAAACTAGAAATTAAAAGTGATAAAATAAATAATTATTTTGAACGGGCAGTCAAAAGAACCCAATATATAAATGCTATGGTAGAAAGCTATGGACAACCAACGTTAGAAAAGTATATATTAGAAAATCAAAAAAAATAAAAAAAGAATAAAAAATGAAAAATAAAGGCCCATTATCAGGTATTACAGTTATAGATTTAACTGCAATGATATCTGGCCCAGTATGCACAATGATGCTAGGT
>JAQWLZ010000043.1 GCA_029247025.1 Alphaproteobacteria bacterium
GTATTTCATGATGATCAACATGGTACAGCTATTATAGCTGCAGCAGGTTTAATTAATGCTTTAGATATTACTAATAGAAAAATAGATAATTTTACTATGGTTATAAATGGTGCTGGAGCCGCAGGAATAGCTTGCGCAGAATTATTAAATGCAATGGGAATGCCTAAAAAAAATATAATTATGTGTGACACAAAAGGCGTAATTCATAGAGACAGAACAGACTTAAATCAGTGGAAGTCCGCACATGCTGTCTCTACTAAAAAACGATCTTTAGCTGAAGCTTTAAAAGGAGCGGATGTTGCTTTTGGGCTATCTGTAAAAGGAGCTTTTACAAAAGAAATGATGAAAGTTATGGCTCCTAGTCCAATAGTTTTTGCCATGGCTAATCCAGATCCAGAAATAACTCCAGAGGAATTAAACGAAATTCGTCCCGATGCAATAATTGCAACAGGAAGATCAGATTACCCAAACCAAGTTAATAATGTCTTAGGGTTTCCTTTTATATTTAGAGGCGCTTTGGATGCAAGAGCATCAAGAATAAATATGGAAATGAAGATTGCGGCAACAAATGCATTAGCGCAACTAGCAAGACAAGATGTTCCTGATGAGGTATCTGCTGCATATAGCGGGGCTGAATTGCATTATGGACCGCAATATATTATTCCAACTCCATTTGATCCAAGACTTATAACAACCGTATCGCCCGCTGTTGCAAAAGCTGCCGCTGATTCAGGTGTTGCACAAAAACCTATTAAAGATGATGTTAGTTATCGCAGAGAACTAGCAATGAGACTAGACCAAACTGCCTCCATGATTCAAATGTTATCTGTTAGAGTAAAAGATAACCCTAAAAAAATGGTGTTTGCAGAAGGTGAAGAAGAAAGAATTATTCGTGCTGCATATCAATGGTCAAAAGATGGTTATGGTGATGCTGTATTAATAGGAAGAAAAAGTAGAGTACTATATGCAATTGAAAACTTAGGACTAGACCCTAACTTTAAGGGAATAGAAATACTAAACGCAAAAATTAGTAAACGCAATTCTCATTACACTGATTTTTTATATTCAAGACTTCAAAGATCAGGCTTCTTAAAAAGAGATTGTATAAGGCTAATTAATCAAGATAGAAATAGTTTTGCTGCTTGTGTAGTTGCTACCGGAGATGCGGATGCGATGGTAACGGGAACAACTAGAAATTATTATGCAAGCTTAAAAGATATTAAACGTGTGATTGCAATAGAAAAAAATAAACTTCTATTTGGTTTATCAATTATGATTACAAGAAGTAAAACTCTTTTTATTGCAGATAGTACTGTAATACATACTCCAACTTCAGAAGAACTAGCAGATATTGCAATCCAAGCGGCTAATGAGGCGAGAGCGCTTGGACACACGCCAAGAGTTGCATTACTATCATTTGCAAATTTTGGAAATCCGACGATGAAAGGAACGGAACGTATCCATGAGGCCATAGAAATATTAAATAAAAGAAAAGTAGACTTTGAATATGATGGTGAGATGAGTGCAGATGTGGCTTTAAATAAAGAGTTATTAGAACTTTATCCTTTTAGTGGATTGTCAGAACCCGCTAATATTTTAATAATGCCCGGTCTTCATTCTGCAAATATTGCAGCAAAATTATTAGGACAAGTTGGTGGAGGAGAAGTTATAGGCCCAATATTAAATGGTTTTTCTAAATCAATTCAAATTATGCCAATAGGCGCAAATGTTTCAGAAATACTTAATTATGCTATGTTTGCAGCGCATGATGCAACACTTTTAAAAACAAAAAAAGATAATAAATTTCAAAAATTGGAAAAAAGTAATAACTAAATGCTTTATTTTTCAATTTTTAACTGGGTTTTCGAAACTTATTCAAATTATTCCTATAGGTACAAATGTTAATGAAGTTTTAAACTATGCTATGTTTGCAGCGCATGAAGTATAAAATAATAATAAAACAAATAAAAAAGTTACACAAGCTATTGATCTGAAAGCATAATTACTTCTGGTCTATTCTTGTTTAAATCTTGTCCTCTTCCAGATAAACTAGGGTTATTTATAAAATATTCGTGTGCTGAAATTTTAGTTTTATCATATTTTATGCGATTATAATTTCCCTGGCCGTCCATTTCCCAGCTTTGATTAATATCATTTAAGCTTACTACCATAATTTGTTTTAAGATTTGTGCATGAACAGTATGATTTTGAATAGGTATAAGTAATTCAACTCGCCTATCAAAATTTCTTTGCATTAAATCTGCGCTTGATATAAAAACTTTATTTTTAGAAGAAGGCATTTTTCTTCCTGCTGCAAAACAATATATTCTTCCGTGTTCTAAAAACCTTCCAATAATGCTTTTCACTCTAATATTTTCGGATAAATTGGGCACCCCTGCCTTTAAACAACACACACCCCTAATGATTAAATCTATTTTAACTCCATATGCACTAGCTTTATAAAGTGCTTTTATAATAACCGGGTCTACTATAGCATTACACTTAAACCAAATACCTGACGGCTTTCCTAATTTTGCATTTTCTATTTCTTCATCAATCAATCCTAATAGTTTTTTTCTTAATCCTTTTGGAGCCGCCTCAAGTAAATTCCAATCATCTGTATCATTGTGACCCGTTACCATATTAAAAAAACGTGATGCATCAATTGCATAGTCAGGATTACAGGTAAATAATGACAAGTCAGTATATATTTTAGCTGTAGTGGGATGATAATTTCCTGTTCCAAAATGAACATATGTATTAAGTTTTTTACTTTCTCTTCTAACCACTAGTGAAACTTTAGCATGAGTTTTTAAATCAACTACTCCATAAACAACATGAACTCCTGCTTTTTCTAAATCTTGTGAAAGTTTTATATTAGCTTCTTCTTGAAATCTTGCCTTTAGTTCTACTACCGCCGTAACTGATTTTCCAGCTTCTGCCGCCTTTATTAAAGACTCAATTATAGGAGAACGATCTGTTTTAGTTCTATATAATGTTTGCTTTATTGCAACTACGTTTGGATCTTTAGCTGCTTGTTTTAAAAAATCTACTACCACATCAAAACTCTCGTATGGATGATGGACAACAAGGTCCTTATTTTTGATAGCCTTAAAAATATTGTCTCCCGCATCTTTAATTCTTTCTGGGAAACGTGCTTCAAATTTTTTAAAGCATAATCTTTTAGGGCCGGCATTATATATTTCTATTAAACTAGAAACTCCTATAATCCCGTCTATTTCTATAATATCTTCTGAATTGACTTCTAATGAATCAATAATCATATTTTTAATAATTTTAGGACAATTCTTATCTATTTTTAATCGAACTACTTTTCCTCTTCTTCTCGAACGAAGTTGCTTCTGGAATGAAATTACAAGATCTTCTGCTTCTTCCTGAAACTCTACATCACTGTCTCGAATTACTCTAAATAGTCCACCACCTAAAAAATCATAGCCATCGAAAATTTTATTGCTAAATAGCATTAACATTTCTTCTAAAGGAATCATTTTTAAAGTATCTTTAGTGTTTTCAATTTCTATGAATCTTGGCAAAATTGTAGGTAATGGCAAAAGCGCATTTCTCTTTTTATTATTTTTTTTATGTTTTAATTGAACACTTAAAACTAACCCTAAATTACCTACAAAAGGAAATGGATGAGCAGGGTCTATTGCTAAAGGAGTCAATACAGGTAAAACATTAGCTTCAAAATATTCTGCACATTGCTCTTTTTCTTTAAAATTTAAAGAACTCTTTGATAAAATATGAATGTTATTATCACTCATTTGTTTTTTTATATTTTTCCATGTTGTTTGCTGATTCCTCATTAATAAATTAGCTTTTTTATTTACTTCAGTTAATTGTTCTTGAGGCATCATCCCATCAGAGCTTTTAATATTGACTCCTTCGTCAACTTGGGCATGTAAACCCGCAACTCTTACCATATAAAATTCATCAAGATTACTTCCCGAAATAGAGAGAAATTTAAGATTTTCTAAAATTGGATGCTTTATATTATTAGCCTCATCTAGTACTCTTTGATTAAAAGCTATCCATGATAGCTCCCTATTGATATAAGAATCCTCTAAGCTGTGTAAACTTTTGTGGTGTAATATAGAACTAATTTTTTTTTCACTTACCATAATAATTTCTCATAATTTTAAATAGATTCTAATAATATGAAGGATATGACACATTATTAATTATATAAATATAGATATATAAATTTGATCTGTATTTATTAGGCGCAAACTCTAACATAAAAATGATAAAAAAGCCATATTTCAAATATATTACATTATAATCAGCTTAATTAAATATATAATGAATGCTTAAAACTATCATTACACTAACTGCTAGACCGGTCATCATTTTAAGAAAATCTCTGCCTACTATTGTAAGTACGGATTTAAATTTGTAGTTATTTGCCGAAATACTTGCTATAGCAAATTCTCTTCCACATAATAAACCTACAAAAACCCAAGTTGTAGACATGGGAATATCATTGTATTGTTTAAAGTATAATAGTACAAAAGCATAACATAGATCAATAATAGTAGCAGATCTTACATATGTAGTAGTGCTTTTTTCTAAAACTATTTTTTGAATACGCCCACCTTTTTCATAAAAAATCCAAGCTAGAAAACTAGTAAAGATAATTGAGACTGCAATCATCCAACTTACAGGAAGAGATCTTGGAAGATATACAGCTATATTTGCTAAGTCATGACTTAACCACGTATACCAGAGAAATCCGGTAGTGCACCACTGAGCCACTCGCCAATAGCTTTCATGTCCTTTTTTGATAGGTGATCTTTTTTCATCTAAAAGCCTCGCTATAACTGACCACATTATATAAGCAACTACTGCCGCAAGAGCATAACCTAATATACTCTTAATTAACATTTTTTCAAAAACTATACTTGATGCAAATGCACTAAGTACTAAAAAAGTTGTGGATACAGGAATACCAAAACGCGTTAAAAGAAGAAGTATTGCAGGTGCAGCCGCATGATACCATTGGATTTCAACATACGGAATTTTATTTAATCTTCCGTATGAAATATCTCCACCATTCATAGACCAGCCATACCATAAAGTAAAAAGTAAAACTGAAGATGCCGCTATCCACAAATAGTACCATTTAAATCTTTGTGAATTTGAAGCTATAAAAGTACCTAATGTCTGAACTGAGTCATTAGCTACCACAGAATAAGCAGCTAGCAGAAAACCAATAATAGAGTATAATAAGGTTATTTCCATGAAAACTTCTCCGTTAATTCTTATTTATAATAGACTAAAATTTAAACTCTTGTTCGAAAAATATAACACCATCATCATCTGCATTCCAATCATTTAGGTTTCTGCCTGTTTGTTTGTCCCATCCAAATTTAATAGTATTTCCACTTTTCTGCTTATATTTACCAAATATTCTTAATTTGCTTTTTTCATCCTCATCTAAGTCTAAATAATATCTATAACCTCCTGACCAACCTGGAAGAGTACTAAAACCTTTTTTCTTTTTCTCTTGCGCTAGAGAATGAAATGAAAATAAAAATACTATTAAAATTAAAAAACACTTCATATTGCAGTTTCCTTTATATTGTTTACTATATAATCATTATATTTCTACAATTCGATATTTCTATAATTATAGAATTATCGAATTAATTATTATTTATTAATTTTTATTTAATTTGTCAATACTAATTTTTAGAAAAAAGAAAGTATGAAAATATCTAACATTGTAAAGTCATTTATAGCTCTTGGCCATGACACCAGATTAACCATATACAACCTTCTTATAACTAAAGGGGAGCGAGGCATTCCTGCCGGAGAGGTTGCTGCTGAACTAGATATTCCAGGAGCAACTTTATCTTTCCATTTAACAAGCCTAACAGAAGCAAAACTTATAGGGTCGCGACGTGAAGGCAGAACTATTTATTATTATGTGAAATATAAAAGAGTTAAAAAACTCATAAAATATCTCAAAGACCCCGTTGCAGCAATTACTGCTGAATCGGATACTATAGATGAGACGAAAACAGAGTGATAACATAGTGTTTTGATAAAAAATATAAATATATTATAAATAAATATGCTTAAAAATAATAAAAAAAAATCTTGGGAATGGCGATGTTTTTATGAACAAGATACAATTAAAAACAGTATTTTAAATCTAATAGATTTTAATATACCAAAGCCTAAAAATATTGAATATACGGATAAATATATAATTATACCAAATTTATCCCATAATATAAAATTAAGAAAAGCCACGGATGCAAAATTAGAAGAACTACATATTAAAACAGTCCTAAAAACTCAAAATAATATATTTAGATTTTCTAGAAAGACTAAACTCAGATTTCCTATTATGGAAAATGACTTATTAAAATTAAAAAAATTAAAAATGTTAAATGAAAATAGTAATATAAAATCTTTGACATCTACTAAAGATATATTTGATATAGAAAAAAATAACTATGCTTTATGCTTAGTTAAAAAAAATATTGTTAGATATAATATAAAAAAAGATATGTCTGAGTTTGAAAAAGATATGCGGCTAGAATTTGCTAGTGTTTATATAAATAATATTTTACATAAAACTATTTCTTTAAAATGCACATCAATAGCTATAATAATAAGGGTTTTAAAACAATTAGATATGCTCCATTTTGAAAGAACTAATTATGTAAATTATATAAAAAGTTTGGAAACTATATAAAATGACTTCGCTTTGGATATTAATAAAAGGCTTCGGTATTATTGGTGTCTCTGCATTTGGTGGTGGTGCTACTATGATAAAATTAATACAAGAAATATTTGTAGAAAAACATAATATTATAAACGCTACTGAATTTGCTAATATTTTAGGAGTTACCTTCTTGTTTCCTGGCCTAACTGGAGTTAAATTAGCTGCAATTATTGGTTTTAAATCTGCTGGTATATTAGGAGCTATGTCAGCAATTATTGCGCTAAATATTCCTGGAATACTATTGGCTTTAATAGGCTACGCCTTAATCTTAGCAAACAAGAATACATCTCTTGTTTCTAAAGGAATTATGGCTATGGGCTTTGCGGCTATAGCAATGTTAGCATCTGCACTTGTAGATTTAATTCGTCCAAATATTTCAAATAATATCTCCTGGGTAGCGATATTATTAACCCTAATATTATTTATTTTAGTTTCATTCTTTAATGTACCGGCCATACTAGCTTTAGTAATTTTTTTAATAAGTTTTGTAGTTTTTGTATAATTGCTAATCATGATATTTAAAACTTTTAGTCCCTTTATTAATTATTAACAAGCCAGGAATAGCTAGAATAGTTGTCAAAATAAAAAATAAAATCCATTTGATGTTGCTGTCTAATATGCTTCCTAAGTTAATATTAATAAATTGACTTATCAATATTTTAAGACCGTCCCAATTTATTCCTTCCACCATCCATCCTGCAGGTGCCGATAGCTGTGTTCGCGATAAAGCCATAAAAGACGTTAAAAGAGCAAATTGTGTAGCAATATATCTAGGGTCTACAAGCTTTGATAAATATGCGAGAAAGGCGGCCGTCCCAATTCCCCCCGCTAAATTTTCTATTGAAATTGTTAGCATTAAAACATTTGTGTTTACTCCTACTACTCCTTGAATAGCAAAAAATAAATTAGAAAACATTTGAAGAAAACCTCCAATAAATAAAACAGAAACAATATTATATTTTGCTACTAGTATTCCTCCTATAAACAGCCCTATTAAAGTTGCAGCAAGGCCTATAACTTTAACTATATTAGCGATTTGAATTTTTGAAAAACCTATATCTAATAAAAATGGCGTGGTCATATTTCCGGCCAAAGCATCCCCTAATTTGTATATTGCTATAAAGATTAATATCCATATCCAAGATTGTCTTTGCGAAAATTCAATAAACGGTTCTAAAATAGCCTTTTTTATCCACGCTATAAGGCTATCAAAATATCCAATGTTTTTTTCTTTGCTTTCCGTTATTTCCTTATTAGAGGGTAAAAAAATTAAAATTATTGGCCCTAATAAGAAGCATAAAGACATAATAATAAATGCGGTACTCCATGACATATATTCTGCTAAATAAAGAGCTCCTGCTCCAGCTACAATAAGAGCGATTCTATATCCTAATACGTATGTAGCGATACCCGCTGCTAATTCTTTTTCGGAATGCAGTTCTATTCTATAAGCATCCAAAGCAATATCTTGTGTAGCAGAAACAAAGGCTGCACTACATACAAGTAGCGCCAACATATATAAATCTTCTAACGGGTTAATAGTAGCAATTATAAAGAATGTTAAAAAAAGAATAATTTGCGTTATTAATAACCAACTTCTTCTTTTTCCTAATAAATTATTTAAAAAAGGAATTTTTATAGTGTCTATTAAAGGAGACCATAAAAATTTAAGAGCATAGGGAGTTCCTGCCAAAGCAAATAATCCTATAGAAGTTAAACTTAACCCCGAATCCATTAACCTTGCAGACATAGTTGCTCCAATTAAAGGCAAAGGGAGGCCTGCACAAAAACCTAACGGAATAAATGCTAAAATATTATATTTGTTATATGGTCCCAATTTAGATAGAACTAATTTATATATATGGTTCATTAAATATACTTTATATAAATAGAATTTAAATAAAAGTATTATCAAAGATTAATAAATGCTAATGGAGGCAAATTTATGAAAAAATTATTATACATGATGGTAGTAATATCTTCTTTATTACTCTTAGGTTGTGGTCAGTCAGAACAAAGCTCTGAAGCAACAACATCCGACAAAAAGATTCGATGGAAAATGGCTAGTACCTTCCCAGGTTCTTTAGCGCAAATAGGAACTTTAGGAGTCCGCTTACAAGATGAAGTTTTAAAAGTTTCAGGTGGAAATATAAATATTAAATTTTTTGAGCCAAGCGCTCTAGTTCCTGCCTTAGAAATATTTGATGCCGTTTCTACTGGTGGAATTGATGCGGGATGGTCTACTCCTGGTTATTGGGCAGGTAAAGTTCCTGCACTACAATTATTTTCATCCGTACCATTTGGTCCTCCTGCTAGTGAATATATGTCATGGGTATATTTTGGAGGCGGAAAAGATTTCTATGAAGAATTATATGCACGTCATAATATAAAAGGTATTTTATGTGGGATAATACCGCCTGAAGCTTCTGGCTGGTTCCGCGAAGAAATTAAAGGTCCAGATGATTTAAAAGGTTTAAAAATGCGTTTCTTTGGGCTCGGCGCAAAGGTAATGGAAAAAGTAGGAGTTTCTACTCAGCTCCTTGCGGGTGGAGATATTTATCCTGCTCTTGAACTTGGAACTATAGATTCTACTGAATTTTCAATGCCTGCTATTGATTTAGAGTTAGGGTTTTATCAAATAGCAAAACATTATTATTTTCCAGGATGGCATCAACAGTCTACATTTATGGAACTAATGATTAATCTTGAAAAATGGAATACTTTATCTGTAACTCAGCAAGCTCAAATTGAAGCAGTTTGCGGTGATAATATTCGTCATGCTATTGCAGAAGGGGAAGGCATTCAAGGTCCTGCCCTTAAAACTCTACAAGAAAAAGGTGTGACTCTTCATACATGGTCTCCAGAAATGCTTTCTGTTTTTGAGAAAGGTTGGAATGAAGTAGTAACGGAACTTGTAGAATCAGATGAAGATTTTGCAAAAGTATGGGCTTCGCTTAGTGAATTCAGAACCGATTATAAAGTATGGAAAGAACTAGGTTATATAAAATAAATTATAAACTTATAATGAGGCTGGGCTTAAACTTCTAACCCAGCCTTATTTTTTACAAACTCTTTTAATTCATCTTCAGGCCTTCCGCCATAATGTGAAATAATTTCTGATGAACAGGCGGCTCCAAGCATTCCCGCTTTTACTAAATCATAATTTTTTGAAATTCCTGCTAAAAAACCTGCGGCAAAAAAATCTCCTGCTCCAGTAGTATCAACTACATTTGTAGGAAACGCTTCTATTTCATGCGCTAAGGATTTTTCTATTATGATAGCACCATTTTCTCCCTTGGTAACAACTCCTATTTCTACCTCGCTCTTAAGCATTTCAATTGCATTATCTAATGAATCAGTTTCATATAAAGCTTTTACTTCACCTTCATTACAAAATAAAATATCTACATCATTCTGAACAAATGCTCTCATTTTAGCTTTATGTCTTTCTACACAAAATGCATCAGACAAGGTAAATGAAACTTTCGTGTTATGTTTCTTTGCAAATTTTGCTGCTGTAATGAAAGCATCTTGAGCTTCTGGTGGATCAAATAAGTATCCCTCTAAATAAATTATTTTTGACGCTTCTATCTGATTTTCATTTATATCTTCGACTGTTAATTTGCTTGATGAACCTAAAAAAGTTGCCATAGTTCTTTCAGCATCTGAAGTAACCAAAATTAAACATCTTGCTGAAGATTCTCCCGTATCTAAAGGAGAAGTATTAAAAATAATTTCTGATTTAGTTAAATCTGAGTAAAAAACATTGCCTAGATCATCATTTGAGCGCTTTCCTATAAACGCACTTCTACAACCTAACTGCGCTAAGCCATATATCGTATTAGCCGCGGAACCGCCTGACATTTGAATTTTATTTTTCATAGAAGAATAAATATTTCTAGATGATTCTTCATTTATAAGAGTCATAGAACCTTTATTAAGGTTATGTTCTAGTAAAAAGGCATCGTCTGCATCCGCTAATACGTCTATTATTGCATTCCCTATGCCTAAAACATCAATGGTTTTTTCCAGCGCCATTATAATTCCTTTTTTAATTTAATTATTAATAAATATATTTATAGTTATATAGAAGATAGAGTATTTGTAAAAATAAAGGGATAAAAAATGGCTTCATCAGAAAAAAATTTATGGAAAAAAAGTGCAACAGAGATTGTATCTTTGTTAAAAAAGAAAGAAATATCACCAGATGAAGCGCTTGACGAAAACCTAAAGAGAATAAAAGAAACCCAAAGTAGTATTAATGCAGTAGTAACTGTTTGCGAAGAAAGGGCACGCCATCAAATAAAAAATTTAGATATAGAGAGAAAAGATCAGCCAGGTTATCTCTATGGTTTGCCTATAGTGGTCAAAGATTTAACTGATGTTATGGGTGTTAAAACAACGTACGGCTCGCAAATATATAAAGACCATATTCCTAAGTCTTCAGATTTTCTTGTTGAAAGAATAGAAAAAATGGGAGGCGTAATAATAGGAAAAACAAATACTCCTGAATTTGGAGCAGGATCGCAAACTTTTAACGAGGTTTTTGGATATACTCCTAACCCATGGAATTCTCAATATACATCTGGAGGCTCTTCTGGAGGAACAGCTTCAGCACTTGCTGCAGGAGCAGCATGGCTTGGAACTGGGTCAGATTTAGGCGGCTCTCTAAGAAACCCCGCAAGTTTTTGCGGGGTTGTAGGTTTAAGAACTACTCCAGGAACTATAGCTCATGGGCCACAAAACCTGCCTTTTAATGACCTTTCGGTAGACGGCCCGATGGCAAGAACTGTTAAAGATATTGCCTTGTTTTTGGATACTATGACAGGAATAGATTATAGAGACCCTCTATCAAGCATATCTAATGATAGGCCTTATCAAAACTTCATAAATGAAGATAAGCATAAATTAAATATTGGTATTACTGATGACTTTGGGATTCTAGCCTGCGCTCCTGAAGTTCGTGATTCCATTAACCATGCGGAAAAAATATTATTAGAAATGGGCCACAATGTAGAACGCATCTATCCTGATTTGTCTGAATCAGAAAATACGTTTCAAACTTTACGTGCGCACCTTCTAGCAACGGATAAAAGAGAGTTATATAAAAAACATAAAAATATATTAAAAGAAGATCTAAGGCTTAATATAGAAAAAGGTTTTGAATTAACGGAAGAAAAAATTAGCAAAGCTAATATTGCTAGAGGTCAAATTATAAAAAATACTAATTCATTTTTTGAAAAATATGATTTTTTAATTGCCCCTTCTTCCATGGTGGCTCCTTTCAGTATTAAAGAACACTGGCCTAAAAAAGTAGAAGATAAAATTTTTGATAATTATGTTAGTTGGCTAATGACTGCAGCTGCAATATCTTTAACTGGCTGCCCCTCTTTAGCTGTACCCTGTTCAACGACAAAAGATAACCTACCAATTGGAATACAAATTATAGGAAAAAGAAGAAATGAAGGACAGGTTTTAAATTTAGGGCACAAGTTTCAAAAACACTCTAATAATTATGCTATTACCCCATTCAACCCACATTAATTACAATGAAAGAAATAAAGCATAAAAACTATCTCATAACTATTTTCTTATTGTCTATTAAAAATTTATTTGATCCTAATGTTTTCAAGTGGGTGCTTTATTCATCAATATTAACACTCATTACTCTTAGTTCCATAGCTTTTGGAATTATATACTATGTTAAAGATTGGTTAGATACGGGGATACCATTCCTAGGTAATTTTTTGATATATGGCGCAACACTCGCTGCAATATGGGGATCTACTATTTTATTTGTTCCTACTTCAACAATTATTTTTTCAATATTTCAAGATAAAATAATTGATCAGATAGAAGGACAATATTATCCGGAAGCAAACAAAGAATTAAAAATAAAATTTTTTACTTTATTTTTTGCTGGAGTAAAGCTTTTGGGTTGGTCCATATTAATAAATATAATAATTTTTCCTATAGCCTTATTTTGGGGAAGTTCTCTTTTTTGGATTCCAGTAAATATTCTTATTACAGGATATTTAATTTCTAAAGAATATACGGAAGCTCTAGGGTTACGTAAATTATCGTTTATAGAAGTAAAAGAACTAAGAAATAATTTATTTTGGCCATGCTGGCTTTTTGGAATATTAGGCGCTTTATTATTCTTTATTCCTATCATAAACTTATTTGCTGCTCCATTAGTAGCTATTCTTGTGTCACATACTTTAAATACAAAAGGCTATAATGGACCTATATCAGATTAACTAACTTTAGAAGGGCATAAATCAGAAATAACACACTCTATACATAATGGGTTTCTAGCTTTACACGTATAGCGCCCATGTAATATTAGCCAATGGTGCGCATGGAAAAAATATTCTTCTGGTAAACGTTTTATTAATTTTTTTTCTACTTCTTCTACATTTTTTCCTATTGCCAATCCTGTTCTATTAGATACTCTAAAAACATGCGTATCAACAGCAATAGTAGGTATACCAAAAGCCATACTAAGAACAACGTTTGCCGTTTTCCTTCCGACTCCAGGCAAAGATTCTAATTCTAGATGAGTTTTAGGAACTTTTCCATCAAATTTATCAAGTAGTTTTTGTGATAAACCAATTATATTTTTTGCTTTATTTTTATAGAGACCGATTGTTCTAATATTTTCTATAATTTTATTTTCACCTATCGCTATCATTTCTTGAGGAGTCTTAGCGAGCAAAAATAGTTTTTTTGTTGCTTTATTAACTCCTATATCTGTGGATTGAGCACTCAAAACTACTGCTATCAATAAAGTATATGGTGATGTGTATTCTAATTCACCTTTAGGTTCAGGTGTCACTTTTGAGAATCTAGAAAAAATTTCCCAAATATTTTTTTTAGATAGGCTTTTAATCAAATTTACCTCTTAAAAGAATATTTTATTTGCAAAATAAAAATATAGCCCTACTTTTACTTCATGAAATACTATTTAGACATTAAAGTATATCCAAATCAATCCTTAACTTATAAAGGGTTATTTTTTTTAATGTTTTTTATAACTATTCCAGCATCTTATATAGGAATATCTTTTTATTTTATGGGCGCTTGGCCAGTTTTAGGTTTTATGGGGATAGAAGTTATATTAATTTATATAGCTTTTAAAGTATTATTTAAAAGAAGTGAATCTTATGAGCATATTTTGTTAGATAAAGATAAGTTAAAGATATTTTATAATAAAAAAAACGTAACTTTAAAAGAAATTGAATTAGAGCCCACATGGCTTAAAGTTAAGGTAGAAGATATTTATAAAAATAAAGATGTTTTAACTTTATCTTCGCATGGAAAAAAAATAGTACTAGGAAATTTTTTAATACCAAAAGAAAGACTTAAACTTGCAAAAAAAATTCGGTTTGGATTAAACGAATGGAAAAATCAATATATTACTAATTAAGCCCTAGCACATCTTTCATATTGTAATATCCAGGCTCCTTATTTTTTAGCCACAAAATAGCTCTAACTGCACCATTGGCAAAAACATCTCTATTTGTTGCCTTATGTGCGATCTCTAATCTTTCACCATTACCTGCGAATGTTACTATATGATCTCCAATTACATCGCCACCTCTTTGGGTTGAAAAACCTATATCTCCTCTTTTTCTAGGTTGCTCTATCCCCCAACGGGACTTAATTGATTTTTCTGACAAATCAATATGTCTTCCTTTAGCCACAGCATTTCCCAAAGCTAATGCAGTTCCAGATGGAGAATCAATTTTTTCCCTATGGTGCATTTCATGTATTTCAACATCGTAATCTTCGTTTAAACTTTTGGATAATAGCTCTGTGTAATGTAATGCAACATTGACGCCAACACTCATATTAGCTGCATGCATAATTGAAATTGATTTTGAAAAGCTTTTTATTAGGTTTACTTGTGCTTCATTAAACCCAGTAGTTCCTAATACATAGGAACAGTTATGAGCCGTTGCCGCTTTTATATTTTCAACTGAGGCGTCTGCAAAAGAAAAATCTATTATAGCATCACATTCTGCAAAAAATTTATCTGTATCAGAAGTTATATTAACGCCGGTTGGTTCTATATTAGCGATAACTCCAGAATCTTTTCCAACATTGGTATTTGCTTTATGTTCAAGAGCTCCTGTAAGACTTAATTTATTATTATTATCTACCGCCCGAATAAGCGCTTTTCCCATTTTTCCTGAAGCACCACATATTCCTACATTTATTAACGACATTTGTTTACTGCCTTATTTTTTTTACTTTGTTTGTAAAGTTATTACTTTCTGGATGATTAGAATTTTCTTCCAAGTTTTGTAACTCCTCTAGCATTTTTCTTTGTTGTTTATTTAAGGATACTGGAATTTCTGTATAAACATCAACATATAAATCGCCTTTATTAGAACTGTTTACAACCGGCATTCCCTTGCCTCTTAACCTGAACCTATGTCCAGATTGTGTTCCAGCAGGGATTGTAACGCGAACTCTTCCTCCTGAAGGCGTAGGCACATCTACAGATCCGCCAAGGGCAGCAAGCGTCATTGGAACCTTTGCTTCAATTAATAAATCTGATCCATCTCTGTTAAATAAGGAATGCGGCTTTAACTGAACAAATAAATAAAGATCGCCATTTGTAGTCCCGTTAGGTCCGGCTTCGCCTTCGCCAGATACTCTAATTCTTGTCCCGTCATCAACTCCGGCAGGTATATTTACATTTATTGTTTTTTCTCTTTGGACTCTGCCTTCTCCACTACATACTCGGCAAGGCTTACTAATTATTTGTCCACCGCCTCCACAAGTTGGGCAAGCTCTTTCTACCATGAAAAATCCTTGGCTAGAACGCACCTTACCCGAACCATTACAAGTGCCACAAGTAACAGGTTGTGCACCATCTTCGCCACCAGTACCTTTACATGCCCCACACAGCACATATGTATTTATTTTAATATCTTTTTTTAGTCCAGTATAAGCTTCACTAAAATCTAATTCTAAATTGTATCGTAAATCTGAACCTCTCTGCGATTGTCTTTGACCTCCGCCTCCGCCCATAAAGTCTCCAAACAAATCTTCAAAAATGTCTGAAAAGCCTCCGGCTCCGCCAGCTCCTCCTGGTCCCCCGGGTCCTGCTGAGTTCCCCTCAAAAGCTGCATGTCCGTATTGGTCATATGCCGCTTTTTTTTGCGGGTCTTTTAAAACGTCATAAGCCTGGCCTACTTCTCTAAATTTTTCTTCTGCCTCTTTATCACCAGGGTTTTTGTCTGGATGATATTGCATAGCAAGCTTTCTAAAATTTTTTTTCAGCTCTGCATCGGAAGTGTCTCTATCTGCTCCAAGGATTTCATAATAATCACGCATCTTATTTGTACCTATATTTTTAAAGAAATACGCTCTTAATTATTTATCAGCAGTTTTCTCATCTTTTTCATCAGGCTTTACTTCTTCGAAGTCAGCATCAACAACATCAGCATCTTTTTCTGAGGATTTACTATCCTCGCCTTCTGCACCAGGTGCTCCTGCAGCCTGCTCTTGACTTTCTTTATACATCATTTCACCCAATTTCATAGCAGAAGAATTTAAAGCTTCAACTTTAGCTGTTATCTGTTCACTTGTAGCTTCCGCATTAGCAAGAACATCTTTTAAATCTTTAACGGAAGATTCAATTTTCTCTTTGTCATCAGCAGGAAGTTTTTCTCCGTGTTCTTTCATGCTTTTTTCTGTAGAATAAACCAAAGCATCAGCTTGATTTCTAGCATCTATGGATTCTTTTTTCTTTTTATCCTCTTCAGCATGTGACTCTGCATCTTTCACCATATTTTCTATATCTGAATCAGACAAGCCTCCAGAAGCTTGTATCTTAATTTTTTGCTCTTTATTTGTTGCTTTATCCTTAGCAGACACATTAACAATACCATTAGCATCTATATCAAATGTAACTTCTATTTGAGGCATCCCTCTTGGTGCCGGCGGTATTCCAACTAAATCAAAATTACCCAGCATTTTATTATCTGCGGCCATTTCTCTTTCGCCCTGGAACACTCTAATAGTAACTGCTGTTTGATTATCTTCTGCAGTAGAGAATGTTTGACTTTTTCTTGTTGGTATAGTTGTATTTCTCTCAATTAATCGGGTAAATACACCACCTAAAGTTTCAATTCCTAAAGATAAAGGAGTTACATCAAGCAATAAAACATCTTTAACATCACCAGCTAATACAGCTCCTTGTATAGCAGCACCTAAAGCGACACATTCATCTGGATTTACTCCTTTATTAGGCTCTTTACCAAAAAATTCTTTAACTGTTTCAACAATTTTAGGCATACGAGTCATTCCACCAACCAGAACAACTTCATCTATTTCACTTGCAGAAATACCAGCGTCCTTTAAAGCGGCCTTACAAGGCTCTATTGTTCTTTTAACAAAATCTTCAACAAGACTCTCTAGCTTTGCCCTTGTAAACTTAAGAGTTAAGTGCTTAGGTCCTGAGGCGTCAGCTGTTATAAATGGTAAATTAATATCTGTTTGAGCAGTAGATGAAAGCTCTATTTTAGCTTTTTCTGCAGCTTCTTTTAATCTTTGTAATGCTAAATTATCTGATTTTAGGTCTACTCCATTTTCTTTTTTAAATTCGTCAACAAGATACTCTACTATTTTAGTATCAAAATCTTCTCCTCCAAGAAAAGTATCTCCATTTGTGGATTTTACTTCAAAAACACCGTCACCAATTTCTAGAACAGAAACATCAAATGTTCCTCCTCCTAAGTCATATACTACTATAGTTCCTGACTCTTTCTTATCTAAACCATAAGATAAACTAGCTGCTGTTGGTTCATTAATTATTCTTAAAACATCTAGGCCTGCAATTTTTCCTGCGTCCTTAGTTGCTTGACGCTGCGCATCGTTAAAATATGCTGGTACGGTGATAACTGCCTCTGTTACATCATGCCCTAAATGAGCCTCAGCCGTTTCCTTCATTTTTTGTAAAACATAAGCACTTACTTGACTTGGGGCATAGTCTTTGCCTGCTGCGTTAACCCAGGCATCCCCTCCATCTGACTTAACAATTTTAAAAGGAACCATATCCTTATCTTTAGTAACTTTTTCATCTGAGAAGGGTCTACCTATTAACCTTTTAATTGCGAATAAAGTATTTTCTGGGTTTGTTACTGCTTGTCTTTTAGCAGCTTGTCCCACTAAAGTTTCACCATTCTCAGTAAAGGCCACTATTGAAGGGGTTGTTCTTGCTCCTTCTGCATTTTCTATAACTTTAGCACTACCGCCCTCCATAACAGCTACACAGCTATTAGTAGTTCCTAAATCAATTCCAATTACTTTACCCATTATATATTTCTCTCTTTAAAATTTAATAAAATTCGTTTGCAGCAAATATATGGGGACTAAAAAATAAAACACAAGTGCTTAATATAAAAAAATTAGTCTAGCTTTAAATTTTTAATGTTTTCGCTTAAGACGTTAGCTAGACCAAATAAAAACTTATCATTAATATCAGGAAAAACATATGTGAAGTGTAAACGAGTTAAAACATCTTCTTTAAGCGCAAAAATATGCCAAAAGAAATTATTTAAGGTTACACCAGCTTCTTTATCTTTCTCAGCTTTATTACAAGAAATAAGATAAGTATCTTTTCCTGTTGAAAGCAAAGAAATATTTTTAACTTTTTCATCCTCTCCAATAGATGAGGCAATATGCTGCATGTATTCAGATGTTATTTTAGTTTCTTTTGGAATGCTTAGTTCATCACAATTCAAAAAAAGCATAGCATCTTCATAGCCCGTAACCCTACTTACAAAAGATTTCTCTTCCTTATTAATCTCGGAAGGCCAGGAAGTTGGCATTAACATACTTAGGCCATTCCAAGGTGAAATTATATCTTGTTTTAATCTTAATATCCTTGCAGAAACTTTAGCTTCTATATCCAATTCAGTCTCTTCAAAAATGAAGCTGCATTTTTCTAATTTTTTTTCTATTTTTAATAAAATCTTGTTTACTGCTTCATCTGAAGAAGGATTGGACATCCATGATAAAGCTAAGGTTACAAGCCTTATAGTTCTAGGCCCCACTATAGTTGCTTTTCTCCACACCTTTACCTTCTCACCAGATTCTAAGTTTGCTTGATATTCAATTCCATATATAGAATTTGAAGTAACTTTTATATCTAGATCTGGATGAGATTCGAGTAAAATAGGGTCAAATAAATGATCCTTAAGTTTATTATCTTTATTATACTTTGGGTCATCTAAACTAATAATTTTAACATTTAAAACTGGGTATTTACCTGTGTTGAAACGCACATCTGCTTTTGAGCTATCTTCATCAAAGTAAGTAACATCCCAGGAAGAGTCTAAAGGCATTTCAAAAGAACTATTAGCTAATTTTAAAACATCCATTATAACTCCATAAATCTTATGATTCTTTTTTACTTACACCTACCATAGCAGGTCTTAACAATCTGTCATAAATTTTATATCCACATTGCAATACTTCACAGACACATCCAGGCTCAAATTCATTTGTTGGAACTTCTAACATTGCCTGATGAATATTATGGTCAAAGGAATCTCCTTTATTTGGCTCAATAGTCTCTATTCCATTTTGCTTTAAAACCGTAAAGATTTCTTTAACCGTTAATTCAACTCCTTCGTGCAAAGAAGTATAATTCTTTTCGATTTCTTTTTTATTTTTTAATTCTTTAGGAGAAGCTTGTAACGCTCTATCAAAATTATCTAATACAGAAAAAAGACCTCGTGCTAAATTAGAAGCCCCATATCTAGCGTTTTCTTGTTTCTCTTTTTCCATTCTCCTTCTCATATTTTCAACATCAGCTAATGCTCTTAATTTAGAATCATTTTCTTCTGCTAATTCTACTTTTAGAGTTTCTATTTCTTCTGCAATTTTATTTTCTTTTTCATCAAGAGGAATGTCTTCTTTTGAATCTATTTCTGCAATATCTTCTTTTAATATAGTTTTATTATTTTTAGTCTTTTTTGTCATAAGTGCTCCTATTAATATTTAAAGTAAATATTGTGATTAAACACTATATATACAAGTAATTATTTAAATAACTTTGAAATTGCCTTAGCAGTAAAGTCCACCATAGGAATAATTCTTCCATAATTTACTCTAATAGGCCCTATCACACCAATTGCTCCTAAAGTTTTGGCCCTACTTTTATTATCCTTAGCCTTAAATGGAGCCAAGATCATAGAGCAGCCAGAATAATCAAACAATTTATTATCCGCCCCAATGAAAACATGAACCCCTGTTCCAGACAAAGAGTTTTTTAATAATTCTGTTAATGTTTTTTCTTGTTCTATTTTTTCAAATAGTTCATTTATTTTTTTAAAATCCTCCTGAGTACTTATATCATTATAAATATTATTTTTACCTGTAACTATTAATGACGGGTAATCTATATCTCCAGTCTTTATAGCTAGACCGGCTTTTATAACTTTTTCAGAAACTATATCTATTTCTTTTCTATGGTTAAGTAAATCTTCTTCAATTGTATTTTTGACGTCTTCAAGAGTACTTCCAGCAAGTCTAGAATTTAAAAAATTTGATGCTTCAATTAAATTTACTATAGGTGTGCCCTTAGGAATATCTATTATTCTATTTTCCACAAGGCCAAAAATATCAACAATAACAACTAAAGCTTTAGCATTATCTAAAGGCACAAATTCTATATGTTTTATTGCTCTTTCAAATGTTGGCGCTATTACTAAACTGACACAATTAGATAACCCTGATAAAGCATTAGAAGTTTCACTCAAAATATCCTTTAGACTTTTGCCAGTTCCTACTGACAGTGCTTCTATACTACTTTTTTCATCACTAGAGATATCACCTACTTGCAACAAACCATCTATAAAAAGTTTTAAACCTGTCTCAGTTGGCAACCTACCGGAAGATATATGAGGAGATTTTAATAAATTTAGACTCTCTAAATTTGACATTACATTTCTTATTGTAGCAGAGGCCAAAGATGGTGAAAGTTTCTTAGATAAAGTTTTAGACCCAATAGGGTTACCTGTCTCTATATAAGACTCAACTATATGCTGAAGAATCTTTCTTGAGCGACTATCTAATGAAGATAATAATGCTGTATTATTTTTTATATTATTCAATAATTTTTTCTCACATAGTATTATACTATATAATTATAATATTTTATGAGGAAACAATAAATGAATAATATAATATTCAAAAGGATATCTGGAAGAGCTCCAAACCAGGCCAGAGAAGTAAAAATAATTAAAAATTTCATTAAAAATGCTAATGCCTCTTGCCTAATAAATATTGGAGAAACAAGTGTTATTTGTACAGCATCTGTGGAAAAAAAAGTTCCTCATTGGCTAAAAGATTCCGGTGAGGGCTGGCTTACGGCAGAGTACGGTATGTTACCGGCTTCAACACATACTAGAAATAACAGAGAATCCTCCAAAGGAAAACAAAGTGGAAGAACCTTAGAAATACAGAGATTAATAGGAAGATCTCTTAGGGCTTCTCTCGATTTAAAGAAACTTAATGAATTACAAATTAAAATAGACTGCGACGTCATAAACGCAGATGGAGGAA
This sequence comes from Alphaproteobacteria bacterium, assembly GCA_029247025.1. Lineage (GTDB taxonomy): Bacteria > Pseudomonadota > Alphaproteobacteria > TMED109 > TMED109 > TMED109. The sequence continues at coordinate 21,344 of JAQWLZ010000043.1, forward strand.
CAAGAACAGCCTCTATAACAGGCGGCTGGATAGTTTTAAATTTATTAGTTGAATCTTTATTAAAAAATAAAATGCTTAAGACCAATCCTATCATAGATCAAATTGCTGCTATATCTTGTGGGATCTATGAAGGCTTAGAACTGCTTGATTTAGACTATTACGAAGATAGTAATACAGAAACAGATGCAAATTTTATTATCTCCAAATCTAAAAATCTTATAGAAGTGCAAGCTACAGCTGAAAAAGGCAACTTTAGTAAAAAACAACTAAATACATTAATAGATCTAGCCTCTGAAGAATGTGATAAGTTATTTAATATACAGTCAGAGGTTATTAAACAATGATAAATAGAATTGAATTACCAAAAGAAATAGTAATAGCTAGCCATAACCCTGGAAAAGTAAAAGAGATAAATATTCTACTAAATGATATAGGAATAAAAGCTTATCCAATTTCTTTATTTTCAAAAATTGAGCCAATTGAGAATGGAAGTAGCTTTGCTGAAAATGCTTTAATAAAAGCACGTAATGCTAAACGATTATCTAATAAGACTTCGTTAGCAGACGATTCTGGTTTGTGTGTGGATGCTCTTGATGGTGCGCCTGGAATTTATTCTGCGAGATGGGCAGGCTTAGAAAAAGATTTTAGCCTAGCAATGTCTTTAATAGAAGAAAAGTTACATGGAATTGACAATAAAAAAGCTTATTTTATCTGTGCCTTAGCAATAGTAAATGAAAAAAACGAAGAATATGTTTTTGAAGGCAAAATTAATGGCACTTTAACTTTTCCTCAAAAAGGAAAAATGGGGTTTGGTTATGACCCAATTTTTATTCCTAAAAATCACACGGTTACTTTTGGCGAAATGGCTCCTAATGAAAAGGACCTAATAAGTCACAGAAGTATCGCCTTTAAAAAATTAAAAGAGAATATAATTGTTAAAAAATAATAAAGAAATCGCACTATATGTACATTGGCCATATTGTCTTAAAAAATGTCCATATTGTGATTTTAATAGTCATGTTACTAAACTGCCTATAGATATCAATGAATGGGAAATAGCATATAAAAATGAAATAGAAGCCGAGCAAAATATATTAGGAAAAAAAACTGTAAGGAGTATATTTTTTGGAGGAGGTACTCCGAGCTTAATGCCTCCAAAATTGCTTGAAGGCATTTTAAACCAGGTAAACAAAAAATGGGACTTTTCAAAAAACATAGAAATAACTCTTGAAGCAAATCCCTCTAGTGTAGAAATTAAAAATTTTAGCACTCTTAAAAAAGCAGGCGTAAATAGACTATCTTTAGGTTTTCAGTCTTTTAATAATAATTCACTAAAGTTTTTGGGTAGAAACCATTCGGTTAAAAATGGTTTAAAGGCTCTAGAAACCGCAAAAAATATTTTTAAAAGGGTTTCTTTTGATTTAATATATGGACTACCAGACCAAAATGAAAAAATGTGGGAAAAAGAGCTCAACGAAGCAATTCAAATATCAGGAGAACATATTTCAGCTTATCAATTAACAATTGAGAAAGGAACTACTTTCTATGCATTATATAGAGATAGAAAGTTTGAACTACCTCCTGAGAGGACCCTTTTAAATTTATATAATATGACAGACGAGTTGCTTAACCATGCTAACCTTGAAAAATATGAAGTATCAAATTATGCTTTTAAAAACTCAGAATGTATTCATAACTATAAAATCTGGCAAGGGTCAGAATATTGTGGAATAGGGCCTGGAGCTCATGGACGTTTAATACTTGATAATAAATGGTATGCTAATCATAAATTTTCTGCACCAAAAATATGGCTTAATAAAAATTTACAAAAAAAGTGCGCCTCATATTTCAATAAAGAAATATCTAATATTGAAAGAGCACAAGAAATTTTATTAACTAGTCTAAGATTAACCAAAGGTATAGATATTAAAAATACTTTTAACAAATTAAGCATTAATTCCAAGAATAATATTCTTAATAAAAATGAATTAAGAAAATTTAAAGAATTAAATTTGATAGAAGAGAATGATTCATTTCTAAAAGTAACAAATAAAGGATTCCCTATTTTAAATTATATTACTAACAAGTTAATATTATAAATTAAGGCATTATATCTCGTTTCTTTACAAAATTTCTTTTCATAACTTCATATGAAACAAACTTTCTATAAACGCCGCCATTACTATCTATTTTAAAAAAACCAAATATACCATTAAAACCTGAGGTATTAGTTAGAAAAGTTATCAGCTGTTGAGTAGTTTTTGAATTTTTTAGCCCCACAGATAATAGAGCTAATATATCATAGCCTAAACCACTTATTTCATTAGGAACTGCATCATATAACCTAAAATATCTAGAAACAAATGTCTCGTAAGAAAACTGCTGTGCAGCAACAAAATAGCCGCCTAATAATGCCGGCTCTCCTAAAATCTCATGATTGTTCCATCCAGATATACCGAAAAATTTTATTTTTTTAGGATCTATTCCTCTATATTGGGCCCTAGATGATATTTCTTTAAGTTGTTTTCCTGATGCAACAATTAATAGTCCATCATCCTTTATGAAGTTCTCCTTATTAAAGGCCATACTAAATTTAGAAAAGTCTTTAGATTTTTTATTATACCTATACATATTATTAATTTTAATATTATTAAGAATACTAGCCTTTCTACTTTCTTGTAAAATAATGTCTCCATAAATATTTTTGGGAACAATTAAAGAGATATTAGTTATGGAATGAAATTTCATCTCATTAAATATAGCCCTAACTTGTTGCTTAGGGGAAAAACCTAATGCCCAAAGACCGTCTTTTTTTATTGTTCCATCATTTGTAAAAGAAAAAATAGGTATATCTTCACTAATATTCTTTCTTATTTCTGAGGCTTGGAAAGCAAAAATAGGTCCAATTATTATGGCTACGCCTTCTTGTTCTAGTTCGATAGCAGCCTGAATAGCCTTTTCTAAACTTTCTCCTGAGTCTTTAAATAACAACTGAATATTTCTAGACTTTGTTTCAAATAATGCCATCTCTAAAGCATTGGAAATTGATATACCTAATTTTTTATTCTCTCCCGATAAAGGAAGTAAGATTCCTATTTTTACTATATTTTCTAATAAAGTGTGCTTAACTTCTTTTATTTCTTCTTTTTTTACAGACTTTTGAATTTTTTCACTTTTATCTATTTCTATATTTTTTAATTTATTTTTGTTTACAGTTTCTATATTTTGGGTCTCTTCTTTTTCTTCTATTACCTCTTCTTTATTATCTTCTTCAACGGATTGGTTTTCTTCAATAATAATTACTTCCTCCAGCATAAAATTTTCAGTTGCACAAGAAATTACAAATAAAAAAATAAAAAAATAAAAATATTTCACAAATGCCTGCCTTTTTAAAATATAGTACTATGAAATAATATATTTATAACTATACGGCATTATGAAAAAAAATAACACAGGAAGTATCTCTGTAATATCAACACCTATTGGTAATTCAGAAGATATAACAATTAGAGCAATCAAAACTTTAAATGAAATAGATATTATTGCATGTGAAGATACTCGCGTTACGTCAAAATTGTGCAATATGCATAAAATAAACTATAAAGGTAAACTTATGCCTTATCATGAGCATAACTCTTTTAAAATGATCCCTCTTATATTAGAAAAGCTTAAAGAAGGTTTTAATGTTGGATTAGTTACAGATGCAGGAACGCCATTAATTTCTGACCCCGGATATAAATTAATAAAAAAAGCACTAGATCATAATATCATTGTAAATAGCATTCCAGGGCCTAGCGCATTAACTGCTGCTATTTCTATTTCTGGTATAAGTACAGATCAATTTATGTTTTCAGGTTTTCTTCCAAGGAAAGCTTCCTTAAGAAATAAAAAGCTTTCTTCATTAGCTAATCTTGAGTCATCTATAATTATATTTGAAAATGCTACTAGACTTAATAAATTATTAATAGAGCTATACTCCTCATTAGGAAATAGAAATATAAGTATAGTAAGGGAAATTACAAAAATATATGAAGAAAACATTAGAGGAAAAATTAAGGATGTAATAAAATTATTAGAAAATAAAAAGTTAAAAGGAGAATTAGTAATTTTAATTGAAAAGCCTGAAGAAGGTAATAATATTTACACCGATGAAAAAATTATAGACATGCTCAAAATTGATATCTCCAAACTAGGAGTTTCTAAAGCATCTAAAAAAATTTCAAAAATTACTTCCATTAAAAGCGATTATATCTATAAACTGGCATTAAAGCTGAATAAATCTGATTTTTAAATAAAGGAAAAAAGAAATGCTTAAAGTTTTACATAAAAATTTAACTCTTTTTTTAATTCTAGTTTTTTTATCAGGTTGTGCCAGCGCAATAATAGGAGGAGTAGCTACTGTAGGCTTGGCGACTGTTCAAGAAAGATCAGTTAAAGATGCAGCAATTGATTTAAAATTAGAGCTACAAATCCAAGAAGCTCTTCTGAGATCAAGCGTAGAAAAGCTCTTTATAAGTGTAGATATTCATATTGTTGAACAAAGAGTATTATTAATTGGAAATGTTAGCTCACAAGAATTAAGAGATAAGGCTGCAAAAATAGTTTGGGAAACATCTCCTAAAATTAAAGAAGTGTTAAATGAAATTACTATAGGAAATAAGCCCTCTTTAATTAGTGAGGCAAAAGATGCAAGAATTTCATTATCCCTGTCTGGCCTTCTAATTTCGGATACTGAAGTTTCTTATATAAATTTTAGTCATTCTGTATCCAAACAAGTAATTTATTTAATGGGCATAGCTTCAAATGAAGTGGAATTGGACAAAGTAATTTATCATGCGAGAACTGTCAAAGGTGTAAAAAAAGTTATTAGTCATATTATAATTAAAAATGATAAAAGAAGGCTATAATTAATTATGTCTAAAGTATCAATCCAAATGGACCCAATAGAACTTATTGACATTAAAGCAGATACTACTTTTGCTCTAGCTTTAGAGGCACACAAAAGGGGTCATGAATTGTTCTACTTTAACCCTAAAAATTTATCGTTTAATAATGGCGTTGTTACCGCTAGAGGTAAAAATATTTTAAAAATACAAAATAAAATTAACGGTCACGTTCTGCTTTCAGAGGAAGAAACAAGGGATTTATCTACTGAAGATATTATACTGTTGAGACAAGACCCTCCTTTTGATATGACATACATTACCAATACGCATATTTTAGAGACTCTTCACCCTGAGACATTTGTAGTAAATAGCCCTTTTGAAGTTAGAAATGCTCCAGAAAAATTATTTGTAAATAAATTTAAAGAATTTATCCCTGAAACATTAATTACTAGGGACATTATAGAAATAAATAAATTTAAGAAAGAGTTTAAAGAAATTATAGTAAAGCCTCTTTATGGTAATGGAGGAAAACAGGTGTTTCATATTAGACATGATGATCCTAATTTTACATCCTTATTAGAAATGTTTTTCGAATATTCTAACGAGCCCATTATTATCCAAAGATACCTTCCTCAAGTAAGAAATGGTGACTGTAGAGTTATTATGATAAACGGCGAAATAGCAGGGGCCATTAATAGAGTGCCGCCAAAAGGTGAAGCTAGATCAAACTTACATGTAGGGGGTAGAGCAGAAAAAAAAATACTCAACAAAAAAGAAACCGAAATATGTGAAGCGCTAAGTGAAGAATTAAAAAAGAAAGAATTAATCCTTGTGGGATTGGACATAATTGGTAATTATTTAACAGAAATTAATGTTACTTCTCCTACCGGAGTACAAGAAATATCTAAATTTGATAATTTCAATATAAGCTCGAAGTTTTGGGACTCTGTTGAAAGCTATATTTAGTCTAATTCAAGTTTTTTAATAAAGCTTCCTAAAGGTTGCCCTCCTAAAATATGAAAATGAAGATGTTGTACTTCCTGATGACCATTTTCACCTACATTAGTTAACAATCTATATCCTGCTGCCCTTAAATTTTTTACTTCCACAACTTTAGCTATTCCATCAAACAGATCTAGCTTTTCATTTTTATCTGCGTCTAAAATAAAATCATTTAAATTTACATAAGGCTTTTTTGGAATTAAAAGTACATGTATTTTTGCGCGTGGATTAATATCTTCAAAAGCAATACAATGCTCTGTTTCTAAAACCTTATTACAAGGTATATCTCCATTAATTATTTTATAAAAAATATTATTTTTATCGTAAGTTTTCTGCAATATATAGCCTTCTTATTTCCTATTTTGCTTTTCTATTAAACCTGAAATAGACTCTCTTTTTATAAGCTCTTCCATTATTTCTTCTGGTTTTAAACCAGCTGAGTGCCACAACACCAATAGATGAAAAAGCAAGTCCGCAGATTCTTTTATAGTGTCGTTTTTATTCAGACTTAAAGCCGCCAGCGATGTTTCTACAGCTTCTTCTCCAAGCTTCTTTGCGCATTCTTTAATGCCTTTAGATAATAAAGTAGAAACATAGGAATTTTCAGGAGAAGAATTGGTAGCTCTTTCTTCTATAGTATTCCACAAGTCTTCTAGTTTTATAAATTGATTCTTCTCTGTCATTAATCATTCCTAAAAAGGTGCTATAATATTTTGCTTATTTATAGCCTAGTATTAAGGCCAGCATCTGTCATTGCTTTTCTTGCATCTTTTATTTTAAATTTTCCAAAATGAAATATAGAAGCCGCTAATACTGCGC
>JAQWLZ010000052.1 GCA_029247025.1 Alphaproteobacteria bacterium
TTTGCTCCTCAATTACTTCTTTTGGCGCCCTACTAGTAAAATTCTCATTAGATAATTTACTATCTATTATAGATATATCATTTTGAAGTTTTGATAAATCTCTATTTAATCTATTTAATTCTTTTTCTATATCAATAATACCTTTAAGTGAAACATGAAAAGTTGCATTATCCACTAATATTTGTGCTGCTTGTTTGATATCATCCTTACTACAAGATATATTTTCTATTTTTGAAATTCTATTTAATACATCCATATTATTAGATAAATAATTAGAATAATTTATATCTATCTCTTTATAACTTATATTAATCAATGATTTAACTGGAATATTTAACATGGCTCTTAAAGATCTAATTTCACTAATAAACTTTATAATCCACTCTATTTCATAATTATCTTTAGATAAAATAATTTTGTCAATTGAAGCATCTGGCCACCTTGATATTGCTAATATATCCCCAAATTTATGGACATTACTAAATAAATATTCTGTATTAAAAGGTATTAAAGGATGCAAAATAGTTAAAATTTTACTAAATACAAAAGATGTAACATTTTTGATCTCATTATTATCTAAATTATCTTTACTTGCTAAACTTGGCTTTACAATTTCTAAATACCAATCACAGAAATTATGCCATACAAATTGATATGCTTTATTTGCAGCCTCATTAAATCTGAATAATTCTATATCCTTAGAAACGTTTTCTGCAGTTTCATATAGTAAGTTAATAATCCAGAGAGATATTGGTTTTTTTACTACATTGATATCAAAATTCTTATCTAAAGAACATTCATTAATTTCTATAAACCTAGAAGCATTAGAAATCTTTGTTATGAAATTTCTATATCCTACTATTCTATCTTCTGCTAGTTTTATATCTCTACCTTGAGTTGCTAGAGCTGTTAGTGTAAACCTTATAGAATCTGTTCCATATTTATCCATTAATATTAATGGATCAACCACATTACCTTTTGATTTTGACATTTTATTACCCTTTGAGTCCCTAACAAGAGCATGAACATAAACTTCTTTAAAAGGAGTTTTATTCATAAAATGAATACCCATCATCATCATCCTTGCTACCCAAAAAAATATAATATCAAATCCTGTTATTAAAACATCACCTGGATAATACTTATCTAATGCAGCATTTTTTTTAGGCCAACCTAATGTTGAAAAAGGCCATAAACCAGACGAAAACCAAGTATCTAAAACATCAGGATCTCTCTCCAATTTTTCATGTTTTCCATACTTTTCGAAAGCTTTTTGTTTTGCCTCATCTTCTGTTTTTGCAACAAATATGTAACCATCCGGGCCATGCCAAGCAGGAATTCTATGGCCCCACCACAATTGTCTTGAGACACACCAAGGTTCTATGTTGTTCATCCATTCATAAAAAGTATTTTCCCATGATTTTGGTATAAACTTAGTTTTTCCAGATTTTACGGCTTCTATAGCAGGAATAGACAGTTTTTTAGCGTCAACAAACCACTGATCCGTTAAATAAGGTTCTATTATAGTTTCTGATCTATCTCCATAAGGTACAGCATGAATAGTTTCTTCTATAGAATTAAGCAATCCAAGTAATTCCATTTCATTTATAACTTTTTCTCTAGCTTTTAGCATTGATAAACCCTGATATTCAATAGGAGTATTTTCATTAAGTGATCCATCACTATTCATAATATTTATACTTTGCATATTATGTCTTTTACCTACTTGAAAATCATTAAAATCATGGGCTGGTGTAATCTTAACTGCTCCAGTCCCTTTTTCTGGATCTGCATATTCATCAGCAATGATTTCTATTTCTCTATTAACTATTGGAAGCAAGACCTTTTTACCAACTAATTTTTTATACCTTGTATCATCAGGATGAACAGCTACACACGTATCACCTAACATAGTTTCAGGCCTTGTAGTCGCCACGATTATATGCTTATTTGTATCTAAAATTGGGTACTTAAAGTGCCAATAGCAACCCTTCTGTTCCTTTTGTATTACTTCTAAATCAGAAATAGCAGTTTCTAATTTAGTATCCCAATTAACTAATCTTTTATCTCTGTAAATAAGACCATCATTATAAAGACTTACAAAAACCTCTATTACTGCTTCTGATAAACCTTCATCTAATGTAAATCTTTCTTTATCCCAATCTGCACTTGCTCCTAGTCGCTTTAGCTGATTTATAATAGTTCCACCAGATTTATCTTTCCATTCCCATACCCTATTTAAAAATTTTTCTCTTCCTAGTTTACTACGCGTCGTAACACCTTCCTGCATAAGTTGTTTCTCTACAACCATCTGAGTAGCTATACCGGCATGGTCTGTTCCAGGTTGCCATAAAACATCTTTACCTTTCATACGCCAATATCTTACGACTACATCCTGAAGAGTCATATTTAACGCATGACCTATGTGAAGGCTTCCTGTAACATTTGGTGGAGGCATCATAATAACCATAGGTTTTTGCTTAGAATTAAGCTTTGAGGACATGATATTATTTTCAGTCCAAATATTATGAGAATAATTTTCTATAAATCTATTAAGCTTATTTATGTCATTATTATTGTCTTTAATATCATTACTCATAAAATATATTTCCAAATTTTAATAAAAAAAATATAATTTATTATTTTTTATTATATTTTAGTGTATTTAATGATTTATTAACAGATTCATCGGTTATACTAGACATATTATTTTTAATCCAATTTTTAATATCTGACTTTATAATATTTGATATATTTTTCTTCATAGTGATTAATTTAAAATTCATGTCTTTATAAGGTGATAATTCAATTATATCTGTTAAAAGAAGTACATTTTCATCTTTTTTTCTTTTACTAATAACATTTTTTTTCTTAGTTTTTTTAGAGTTTGTATTTAAAAGAGCATCCTCAAGATTCTTCATAGCAGAGGCAATATTTTTTTTAGATGCTTTTTTTTTAACCATATTAAATAACTTAATTTTTATCTAAAAAATTCAATAATAATTTTTCATTAGAACCAGATAAATCTCTCATTTTATTGTAATATTCATTGGAATCATAAAATGATGAAACTGGTAAATTTAAATCTCTTGCAGTCATTCCTCCAATAACTTCAAGTAATTCATAAGTTGCAATATATCGACTTGTACTAGTCTTTATTAAATTTGCTTTAGCCATAAACAATTCATTTTCTGCATCTAGTACATCAATAACTGTCCTTGCACCAACATTTTCTTCTTGAACAACTCCATCTAATGCAATTTCATTTGCCCTAATAGAAGAATTAAAAGCAATAATTTGTGAATTAAGGCTTTCAATATTATTCCATATTATCATTGCTTTTTCAGCTTCTTGTCTAAGAATATCATCAATATCAGCATTGGATTTGTTTATTTTTTCTCTAGATTTTCTGATAATTGCTTTATCTTTACCTCCTAAATATAGAGGCATCTTTAAATTTGCAGATAAATCAAAGTACCTTTGCTCTTCAAAAAAAGTATTAGGGTCCCATGCTTGATTAGCACTTGCTTGAATATCAACGGATAATGACATTTCTTTAAGTGCTAATTTTAGTTCTTCCTCAGCAACTAATCTCATTTTTCTTGCATTAATTACTTTTGGATTAAACTTCTTAACATCATTAACTAATTCTTGTAAATTTTGCGGTAGAATAGGAATTTCTTCAGGATAAAAGATATCTTCAGGTTCGAGACCAATGTCAGAGAAAAATATAGCTTTTGCAGAATTTAAATCAGCCTCCGCTTTAACAAGATTTGCGTTCGCATCAGATAATCTAGCTTCAGCTTGAGATACATCTGTTATAGTTAAATCACCTACATCAAAACGATCTTTAGTAGCTTCTAATTGTCTTTGAATAACATCCTTATTCTTAAGAGCTACATCCAAAAGATCCTGCTCTTTTAATAGATTAAAATATGCTTTTGCTGCACTAAGTAAAACTTGATTTTCAATGGAAGATAATCTTGAATTATTAGCAGTTAATCTTGAGTCAGCAATTTTTATATTTTGACTAGTTTTGCCACCATCATATATTTTTTTTGATACAACAATGCCTACTGATATAGGTAAATTACTATCTGTTTTAGAGGAAGTAGTAGTTGTAGTATTAACCAAAGTTTTACCTAATGAACCATCAACGTATACTTGCGGCTGCCATCCTGAGAGCGCTTCAGCTACATCTTCACTAAGTACTCTTTCACCAATTCTTTCAGAAAATAATAAAGGATGGTTAGAATAGGCATTTGCTAATGATATATTAAGACTTTGAGCTTTTATATCTTTATAAGTAAAACATAATGTAATTGTTATAATATATAATATAATCAAAAAATTTTTATTTGCTTGTAATATAAACATAATATATCTCACTTATTAATTTCTATAAATTGCAAATATTAAATAAGAATAGTTAAGAGTACAAATACTAAAAATTAAAATCTTCTTTAATATTAAATCCTTCCATAAAGGGTACTTCTACATCAAATACTTTAGAACTACTAATAATATCTTTATTTTTTTTAAATACAACAGCATTTCCACAAGATTTATAATTATTTTTATTTTTTATTACTGTAATTAATGACCCATCATCTGATAATTGGTCAAATAAAGAATTAGGAACTTTTTCTACAGAGCCAAAAATAAATATTTTATCGTATGGTGCACTTTTTATATTTCCCAATATATGCTGACCGCCTACAATTACTGAACTATTAGATTCTATTTTTGCTAGAGCTTTATTTGCTAATTCCCTTAATTCAGGGTCTTCTTCGACACCAACTACTAATGAGCAAAGTTTTTCTAAGATAGCTGTTGTATATCCAGTGCAAGAACCAATTTCTAATATTACATCATCATTAGAAATGTTTACACAATTTATTAATCGAGCAATTAACATAGTAGATAATAACCATCTATTATCTTTAATTAATATATTACCTTCATAATACGAAAAAGAAGACTTATCCCTGTCTACAAATAATTCACGAGGAATATTTTTAAAAGCCTCTAAAATAATAGGATCATTTATTCCCATAGGCTTTAATTGCCCATCTATCATATTTTTATTCATTAATTCTAAAGAAACTGTCATTTCAATACTCTTAATTATAAAACGTATATTACTAATATAGTAAATAATATAAAATGTTAAGAAAGATTATTAAAATATTTTATTATCAAATGGCTTAAATAAAATTAATAATTGTGGCAATAAAATTAGTGTTGAAAGTAGAGCCATTAACATTGCTAAACTTGTTAATACACCAAAATATATACTTGGTATAAAATTTGAAAATATTAATATACAAAATCCTACAATTATAGTTACAGAAGTATAGTACAGAGCAAACCCAATACTCATATGTGTTCTATGCATTGCAAGACTATAATCATTATCTTTTTTAAGTTCATTTCTGTATCTGTATATATAGTGAATAGTATTATCAACTGCTATACCCATACTAATTGCAGCAATAGTTATAGTCATCATGTCTAACGGTATTCTAAGCCAACCCATAAAACCTAAAACTAAAGAAATAGATATCACATTAGGAAATAAGGCTATTAATGAAGTTTTCAATGATCTAAAAAGCATCAAAAACATTAATAATAATAATATTATTACAGTTCCCAAAGTAAGTATTTGTGATTTAAATAAACTTTGAAGCATATTATTATAAAGTATCAGTACATTACTATAATGAACTCTATCTTTACTAATATTAACTTCATTTGGAATTTCTAATTTCAATCTGTTAATTAACTCATTTCTTCTTAAACCTATCATAGAATCTATAACTCTTATGCTAAATTTAGCCTGGTTATCTTCTATAGATAAATAGGGCGAAACTATAATATTTTTATATTTATCTGGTAATTCGGAATACAGTAAAGCCAACTGTATTATATCTAAGTCATTATTATTATTTAATATTTTTCCGACTTTTAATAAAGTAGCAAAAGACATTACCTTTCCAATTTCAGGCTGTTTGTCTAAATAGTCATGTATACTATTAATTAACTCCATTTTAGCTGAAGTAAAAAATAATTGGTTAGAAGCACTGATTGATTCACTATCTTCATCTAAAAAATCAAATTCATCATCATCAAAGCTGTCTTCATCATTTATATAAACTTCTTCTTTAATCTCTGAATCTAAATCAATAGTTATATCTAATAATGTTGTACCACCTAATTTTTGATCTATTAATTTCATACCTTTATAAATTTCACTATTATTTTTAAAATAATCAATAAAACTATTTTCTACGCGAAGTTGAATAATGCCTATCACGCTAAATATAAATATTATAAGAGCTATAAAAATTATCTTTTTTCCAATAAAAGTTGAAAATCTTGAAAATATTTCAGGAAGAGGAAGCATCTTTTCAAAACTAAGATTTGGAGTAACTTTATCTAAATATATTTGTAAGATAGGAAATAATATAAATGAACAAAATAAAGAAATAACTATCCCTATACTCATCATCCATCCAAAATTTATAACTGGCAATAAACCTGAAAAAACTAATGATGAAAAACCTACAATAGTTGTTGCAACTGTATAAAAACAAGGCTTAGCCATAGATGATAATGTTTTAACTAATAATTCTTTCTGATTGTATTTACTATGTATATGAAAAAGCTCTCTATATTTTACTGTAAGATGAACTGATATTGCCATAGTAAATATTAATTGAAGTGAAATAAAATTTGATGATATAATAGTTATATTCCAACCAAATATTCCTAAAATTCCTGATGTTATTACAACAGAAAAAAAACATGTAACTATTGGTATTATAATCCATCTTAATTGTCTAAAAATTATTATTAAAGTTATTATTAGAAATAATAATATAGAAAAACCAAATATTTTTAAATCCTGCTTAACATAATTTATAACATCATTAGTAATCATTCCTAAGCCACCTAAAAAGATTGTTTCTTTATCTTTAAATGGTTTGATAATATTTCTTATTTCCTTGATTGTTTCTTCATTTATTCTTTTTAGATCTTTTTTATGAGAATTATACTTCTCCTCAATAATAAGTAATTTTTCTAGATCAGTTGAACTTATGTTTGAATTTGATTTATTTTTTCTTAAAATGTTTCTTTCATCTCTTAGTTTAATTCCAATTGTATCTTCTTTTAAATTAATTATAATTGAAGTAGTTTTAAAATCTTTGCTTACTAGATTATCGCTATACAAAGGACTATTTATAAACTCATTTCTTACAAGATCTAAATCAATATTATCAGACTCAATAGTGGGAATATTTTCAATAAGTGCTGTTATAGGTTTGGGCGGACTTAATAATATAGGGGCATTCAATATAGAGGTTACAGAAGCAATATTTTTTATTTTTAGAAGTTTTTCAGAAATGTCTTCAATATTCTTTAATGTATTTGAGGAAAATAAATCTTCATCTGGCGAATAAGCCAGAATTAAAAAATCTGGTGAATAATATCTCTTACTAACTAATTGAGTATATTCTAAATCTTTGTCACCTTCTAAGATTAAAGTATCTGATGAAGCATCAATAATTAAATTATTAGCAAAGTAACCAAAAAATATTAAAGAACTAAATAGTAAAACTATTATAATTTTTGGAAATTTAAATATATAATTGTTATATAAATTATTAAAAGACAAGCAAACCTCAATAATTAAAATTCATTGTAATAATATTTTACCTAATTACTAATATAGAGTATATGTTTCTAAATTTATTTTAAATAGTATTTTATTATTATGTAATTTTATACAAATATATATAAAATATTAATTTAGTGGCCCGGTGTCAGAGTGGTTATGTAGAGGACTGCAAATCCCCGTACGGCGGTTCGATTCCGTCCCGGGCCTCCAAAAAGGTAAAAATTATGGATAAAAAACCATGTATAGTTGGTGTTTCTGATTTTCCTCTCCAAGATAGAGGAAGAGCAGCAGAAGGAAATAGTGAATTAACTATTCAAAAATACTGTGCAGAAGAAGCTTTAAATCAAGCAGGACTTAAGATGTCAGATATTGATGGAATAGCTGTTGCAGGAATGTGGGGAGTTCCAGGACCGGGCTTAATGCAACCTAATCTTCTAGTAGAATATTTAGGTATAAAGACACCTAAATGGATTGAAGGTACAAATATTGGAGGCTCAACATTTTTAGTTCATGTAAATCATGCTTTTCAAGCAATTAATGCAGGTCTCTGTGATACAGTACTAATAATATACGGAAGCCTCCAAAAATCAAATATGTCTAGAGTTTTAGGAGATAGACCTGCACTTTATAGTAGTCAATTTGAAGTTGTTAGTGGATTACCTCTACCGGTTGGCGGATATGCATTAGCTGCACAAAAACATATGTCTACTTATGGAAGTACAAGAGAAACTCTTGCTGAAATAGCAGTATCTACAAGAGCATGGGCCTCTATGAATGAAAATGCAGCGTTTAAAGAGCATTTAACTATTGATGAAGCATTACAATCTAAGCCTATATCTAGTCCTTTGCATAGATCAGATTGCTGTTTAGTAACGGATGGTGGAGGTGCTATTGTTATAACATCAGAAGAAAAAGCAAAACACTTAAAAACTGAACCAATTTATATTAAAGGCTTTGGAGAATGTAATAGCCACTCAAGTATAAATTATATGCCAAACATGGAAAAATTAGAAATTGCTTCTCATTCAAGTAAATTAGCATTTAAAAAAGCAAAATTAAATATAGAAGATATAGATATTACTATGCTTTACGATTCTTTTACAATTACAGTTCTATTGACTTTAGAAGCAATTGGTTTTTGTATTTTTGTTGAAGGAAAAGACTTTGTAAAAAATCAAAGAACAGCTCCTGGAGGAGATTTCCCTCTGAATACTAATGGCGGAGGGCTTAGCTATTGTCATCCCGGAATGTACGGTATATTTACCATTATAGAAGCTAGTAGACAATTATGGGGTAAATGCGGAAAAAGACAAATAAATAACCCTGTTAATGCTTTATGCCATGGGACTGGCGGAGTATTATCTAGTTCTACAACATTGATTCTATCAAAAGAAGGTAACTAATATGGAATTCAAAAAACCTCGTCCTGCTATTGATCCTGACTCAAAAATATATTGGGAATCTGCTAAGGATAATAAATTAATGGTTCAGTATTCGTTGGATACAGATGAGTATTTTCTATATTCTAAGCAACTTACCAATGCCTCAAATAGTAAAAA
>JAQWLZ010000054.1 GCA_029247025.1 Alphaproteobacteria bacterium
AGAGCTTTAGATTTAGAAAAAGTAAAAAAATTTTTAAATCAGCAAGTTATTATAGATTTACGTAATATTTATAAACCCGCCTCAATGATTGAATTAGGTTTTAAATATATTAGTGTTGGAAGAGGCAGTTAGTAAGATATGACTAAATCTCATATTTTTAATAATAATATATTACGTGCCTATGATATCAGGGGTGAAGTTGGTAAAACTCTTGATAATATTGATGCTGAGCGTTTAGGAAATATTTTTGCTTCTTCTTTTGATAAAAAAACTAAAAAAATTATAGTTTGTAGGGATGGAAGGTTATCCTCACTAGAATTATCACAAAGCTTAAAAAAAGGTTTGTTTGAATCTGGGGCAGATGTGATTGATATTGGTTTAGGGCCATCCCCTATGTTATATTTTGCAGCAAATTTTTTGGAATCAGATGGTGCTATAATGGTTACTGGTTCACATAATCCTCCAAATCATAATGGTTTTAAAATTATGAAGGGAAAAATTCCTTTTTTTGGTAAAGATATTTTAGATATAGGTGCTAGAGGTAACGACGGTAATTGGAATTTTTCAGAAGGAAGTAAATCTGATTATTCAATTAATGACAAATATATAGATACTTTATTAAAGTCATTAAAAATAGATAAAATAAATCCAAATGTAAAGGTTGTATGGGATCCAGGTAATGGTGCTGCAGGAGAAATTATTGAAAAATTAGTAAAATTATTACCTGGCAAGCATATTTTAATTAATTCAAATATTGATGGCATGTTTCCAGCACATCACCCTGACCCAACTAATCCTAAAAATTTAGAAGAAATTATTTCTATAGTAAAAGATAAAAAATTTGATTTAGGTTTAGCATTTGACGGAGATGGAGATAGATTAGGTGTTGTATCTAGCAGCGGAAGAATAGTATGGGGAGATCAAATTCTAGGATTACTATCTAAAGAAGTTCTAAAAGATATGCCAAATTCTCCAATAATTGCAGATGTAAAGGCTTCTCAAAATTTATTTGATGAAATTAAAAAATTAGGAGGTGTGCCTTTAATGTGGAAAACAGGACATTCTTTTATAAAATCTAAAATGAAAGAAATGTCTTCGCCTTTAGCTGGAGAAATGTCAGGTCATATCTTCTTTGCAGATAGGTATTTAGGCTATGATGATGGAATATATGCTGGTTTAAGAGTTTTAGAATTAATTGATGATAGTTCTACCTTGGATAATTTTTTAGATTATCTACCGACGACATTTTCAACTCAAGAGATCAAAATAGATTGCTCGGATAATAAAAAGTTTAAGATAATTGAAGAGCTGACCTTACTTTTAGATAAAGAAAACCTTAAAATAAATAAAGTTGATGGTTTAAGAGTTGAAAAAGATGACGGTTGGTGGTTATTAAGGGCCTCAAATACCCAAGCCGTTCTTGTTGCAAGAATAGAAGCAAAGAGCGAGGAATCATTACATAATATGCAAAAAGAGCTAAATATTTACTTAAATAAATTCGATTTAAGTTTAATATAATATCTATATTTTATAGAATTCGTTATAAAAATAGCTATATTGATATATATTATATGGTATAAGAATTTAAGGATGGATATAGTTTTATGAGTTCTAAAAATAATGATGCAAATTCCAATAATACCGGAACTATAATAGAAGAAAAAATAGAAGTAAAAAAACCTTCCTTCTATCAGGTTCTAATAATGAATGATGATTACACGCCTATGGAGTTTGTTATTTTAGTTTTAGAAAGATTCTTTAAAAAATCTAGAGCTGAAGCTACACAAATAATGTTACATGTTCATCAAAAAGGAATGGGAGTTTGTGGGTTATATCCATATGAAATAGCTGAAACAAAAGTGGTTCAAGTGATGGATTTTGCTAGAAAAAATCAGCATCCACTGCAATGTACTATGGAAAAAGACTAATGTTATCTAATAGATTAGAAAAGACTTTAAATAGAGCCTTTGAGTTTGCTTCAGAAAATAATCATGAATATGTTACATTAGAGCATTTATTATCAGCTCTCCTTGATGATGAAGATGCAAATGAAGTATTAATTTCTTGTAATGTTGATATTGAAGAATTAAGAGCTATTTTAAACGATTTTATAAAAAACGAGTTAACTGCTTTAAAATTAAATAAAGGCGAAGATGTTAAACCTACTACATCTTTTCAAAGAGTTATTCAAAGGGCAGCTAATCATGTTCAAATGTCTGGAAGTGAAGAAGTAAATGGAGCAAATATATTAGTAGCTATATTTAGCGAAAGAGAAAGTCATGCAGTATTTTATCTTAATAAACAAAATATGACGAGATTGGATGCTGTATCATATATAAGTCATGGTTCTAATTCAGACGGTATATATGAGGACAAAGAAAAAACAGACTCAGATGGTTCTAAGTCAACAAAAAAGAAAAGTATAATTGAAACATATTGTATTAATTTAAATTCTAAGGCTAAAAAAGGCGAAATAGATCCGCTAATTGGAAGGGATAAAGAAGTAGATAGAACTATCCAGGTATTATGTCGAAGAACAAAAAACAACCCATTATATGTAGGTGACCCGGGAGTAGGTAAAACGGCAATAGCAGAAGGTTTAGCGAGAAAAATAGTAAATGGAGATATACCCGATATCTTAAAAGATGCAATAATATATAGTTTGGATATGGGAACTTTATTAGCAGGAACAAGATATCGAGGTGATTTTGAGGAAAGACTTAAAGCAATATTAAATGAGATTTCACAAGATAATAGAGCTGTTCTATTCATTGATGAAATACATACTGTCGTTGGAGCTGGGGCAACGAGTGGTGGGTCAATGGATGCTTCAAACCTTCTTAAGCCTGCCTTGGCTTCAGGCGAGTTAAAATGTATAGGTTCAACGACTTATAAGGAGTATAGAAGCCATTTTGAAAAAGATAGGGCTTTAGTTCGTAGATTCCAAAAAATTGATATTTCTGAACCAACTAAGAAAGACGCTGTTAAAATTTTAAATGGCTTGAAGATATATTATGAAGAACATCATGGAGTTAAATATACACACGCAGCAATAAAAGCTGCTGTTGATTTAAGTGATAGGTATATAGGGGATAGAAAGCTGCCAGACAAGGCAATAGATGTAATAGACGAATTAGGAGCATCACAAAGACTCTTGCCACCTTCAAGAAGAAAAAAAATGCTAGGAGTTTCTGATCTTGAAAATATTATAGCAAAAATAGCAAGAATTCCGTCTAAAAGAGTAAACTCTAGTGATAAAGATCAGTTATTAAATCTAGAAAGAGATTTAAAATTAGTTGTTTACGGCCAAGATGAAGCAGTAAGTGAATTATCTGATGCAATTAAATTAGCTAGAGCTGGATTAAGAGATATAGAAAAGCCAATAGGCTGTTATCTGTTTACAGGCCCGACAGGTGTAGGTAAAACGGAAGTATCAAAGCAGCTAGCAAGAAACTTAGGATTAGAATTAATGAGATTTGATATGTCTGAATATATGGAAAGACATTCTGTATCTAGACTAATAGGAGCTCCTCCTGGGTATGTAGGCTTTGATCAGGGTGGACTCTTAACTGATAAGGTTGATCAAAATCCGCATGCTGTATTATTACTAGATGAAATAGAAAAGGCACATCCAGATTTATTTAATATTTTGCTGCAAATAATGGATCATGGCAAATTAACTGACCATAATGGTAAAACAATTGATTTTAGAAATATCATTTTAATTATGACATCAAATGCTGGAGCTGCAGATTTAGCAAAAGCACCTATAGGTTTTGAGAGAAAAAATAGAGTAGGAGATGATACTGAAGCAATCAAAAATTTATTTGCACCAGAATTTAGGAATAGATTAGATGCAATTATTAAATTCAAAAACCTTAATGAGGAAGTAATTGAAAAAATAGTTGATAAATTTATTGATCAATTAGAAGCTCAGTTAGAAGAGAAGAAAATTACCATTGAATTAGATAGTAGTGCAAAGTTAACTTTAGCTAGAAAAGGATTTGACCCCGTATTTGGCGCTCGTCCATTAGCAAGAGTAATTCAAGAAGATATAAAAAAACCTTTAGCAGATAGGATATTATTTGGAGATTTATCAAATGGAGGACATATTAGAATTACTGTCAAAAAAGATATTTTTAAATTTGATATTTCGTTAAATACAAGGCCAAAAGAAAAAAGTTTAAGTTAATTTTTTAAATGGGGTAAACCTTGCATTAATGGTTTGAATGTCTCTATTTATAACCTTCTCTTCTTCAGTTAAGAAATCTTTTACAGCATTTCTAAAATTTTCATTTGCTATATAATGAGAGCTGTAAGTTTTTTCAGGCATATATCCTCTCTGAATTTTATGTGGACCTTGAGCACCACCTTCTACAAAATCATATTTATTATTAATAGCCCATTCTATGGCTTGGTAATAACATAGTTCAAAGTGCAAATATTTAATATTTTTATTTGAACCCCAATATCGGCCATATAATGTATTTTTTCCGATAACGTGCATGGCAGCGGCTACAGTAATTCCATTTTCTTTTGCAAATATTATAAGTATATTTTTCGAAAAATTTTTAGCTAATAAATTAAAAAAATCTTTTCTTAAATAGGCATTTCCCCATTTTTTATCAGTTGTATTATGATAAAATGTGTACATATTTTCCCAGTCAAAATTATTTAAATCTTTATTTGACTTAAATATAATCTCAATATTGCTATCTTTGATAAATTTTCTTTCTTTAGAAATTGCTTTCCTTTTTCTTGATGTAAGAGAACTTAAAAAATCATCAAAGTTTTTATATTTATTGTTTTTCCAATGGAATTGTTCTCCTATTCTAGTAAGAAACTTACTTTTACTTAAGATTAGACTTTCTTTTTTTGTACAAAAAGTAATATGTGCTGAAGAAAAATTACTATTAGTAATTTTTATTATATATTCTGCAAAATAATTAATAAGATTTTCTGTTTCTTTATTTGTAAGTCCATCTTTAATTAAAATTCTATTTCCTGTTACCGGGGTAAAAGGAACAGATAACTGAATTTTAGGATAATATTCCCCTCCAGCATTATAATAAGCATTTGCCCATGCATGGTCGAATACATATTCACCTTGGCTATCAAGTTTAATATACATTGGAGGTACAGCTATAATAATATCATTTTTCTTAATGCATAAGTAATTAGGTAACCATGATGTCCCTTCACCAACAGAATTAGAATCTTCTAAATTTTTTAAAAAAATATATGATAAAAACGGATTATGACCTTTTGCACATTCATCCCATATATTTCTTTTAATTAAAGAAATTTTTTTAAAAACTTTACATGAAAACATTATTTAAATTCAAATACTGCATCAACTTCAACAGGAACATTTCTAGGTAAACTATTTGTTCCAACTGCAAATCTAGCATGTTTTCCTGCTTCACCAAATATTTCAACCATTAGATCAGAAGCACCGTTTGCAACTTCTGGTTGATTATGAAAATCATTAGTACAAGCAACAAATATTCCTAATTTTACACATTTAGTAACTCTTGATAAATCTCCATCTAGGGCATCCTTTAAAACTGAAATGATATTTAAACCACAGGTTCTTGCTATAGTTTTAGCTTTATCAATATTTATATTTTCTCCAACTTTACCTGTATGTTTTATCTCGCCATTTTCAAATGGTACTTGTCCTGCAATAAAGATTAAATTATTACTTATGACATAAGGTATATAATTTGCAGCGGGTTTTGGTGCAGATGGCAACTTAATTCCTAGGCTTTGTATTTTTTTATCTATAATATTCATATTTAATCCTTTATTTATATATTCAAATACTTCTATTTTTAGTTTATAATTAGTATAAAAAGTATTTTATATCCAACCATAATGGAGTTTATTTTGAAAATAATTATATATATTGTTTTTACCACATTATTTTTTAATTTAAACCTTTATGCAGATGATAAATATAATAATTTAGCATTTAAGTCTCATGAGGCTATATATAATTTAAATATAGGTAAAGTAACTAATTCATCAAAAGTACATAATGCAATAGGGCAGATGCATTTATCTGTTAGAGACGTTTGTGAGGGATGGGTAGTTAATCAAAATACATCCATAGATATAACTGATAAAAATGGTACACAAGTTAGAAATATGTTTAGATATTCTTCTTGGGAATCAAAAAACCATGATATTTTTAGGTTTACTTCAAAGGTTATAATTAATGATGAGGAAGTAATTACATATGAAGGAAATTCATTTAAAAATATTAATACAGCTGAAGTTATATATATTAAACCAACCAATCGAGTGATCGAAATACCAAAAGAGACTTTATACCCAATGCAACACTTTTTTAAAATTTTGAGTAATGATTTAAGTGGAAAGTTTTTAAATAGTATAGTCTTTACCGGAGAAGACGAAGAATCATTAAATAATGTAACTTCATTTGTATTAGATAAAATAAACAAATATAAAATTATACGATCTGCTAATTTTGCCTATGACAATGTTATATCTAAACCTAAAAATGAAATTGAAATATTAGTTAATTCAATTGATGGGGTCGCTCACAAAGTAGTTTTTGATTATTTTGAATATCAAATAATAGGCTCTTTAGAAGAATATAATTATTTAGATAAACCTAATTGTTAAATATTTTTAAGAATAATTTTTTTTACATCATTCCAATTATTAACTTTATAATTACAATCTTTAACCTCAGGAATAATCTTAATTAATTTTTTATTTTGAAGAAAATGAATAGTTATAATATTTTTACAGCTATTATTAACTGATACTATTTGACTCGGAAGGTCATCCATAAAAAAAACATTTTTATTTGTTAATTTTTCTAACTCTATACACTTTATATTTTTAGGCCCTTCATTGCATATGAATGTATAATGCATATCATTCTTTTTTAAGTAATTAATTCTATCCAATGATGAAGTTTTTGGAATATTAGATAGAATAATAATATTGATTCTATAACTAAGTTCTTTTAATACTTCCTTTGAATTATTAATAAAGGGCATTTTCATAGTGTAATGCTCAAAAAAATTTGAAATAATTTTAGGAACTTCATTGCTATTAATGGGCATATTATTTTTCTTTTGTAATATATTCCCATTTAATTTGAACGTTTCATAAGAGAAATACATATTATTTATATTTAGAAATTCATCAAATGAATCCATAAAATTAAAGATTACCTCATCTGCATCACAAATGAGCAGGGGTAAATCTTTGTCAATTATAATATTATTTTCCATGAAAAATTGAATCAGAAGTTATTTTATTTAATTTTATCTTCTTTAAATAAAACATGCTTTCTTGCAATTGGATCGTATTTTTTTACTTCCATTTTTTCTGTCATAGTTCTACTATTCTTTTTTGTTACATAGAAAAAGCCAGACTCAGTACTTTTAAGTCTAATTTTTATAGTAGTTGGTTTTGCCATTTTGCTTCCCTCTATTTTGATGGTGAGAATACCTAATCTTTGTGAGGTGTCAAGATTAGTATACTAATTAATTTATTTTTTTGTTTTCTTTCTTGTGAACTTTCTTCTTTTAGAAGGATTATTTTCTTTTTCTATAATTAAATCGATTGCTCTATTAATACCTATAGTAAATACATCATCATTATCATCTTTAATACTAGCAAAAGTGCTTTCATGCTTTACATATGGGCCAAACCTACCATTATTTGCTGTTATCATTTTTCCAGATTCTGGGTGTAGCCCTATATCTCTTGGTAAAGCAAGCATTGATAATGCTGTTTCTAGTGTAACACTTTCTATATCTATATTTTTTGGAATAGAAGCTCTCTTGGGTTTAAGAGCTTTTTTATCTCCTTTTTCTGGAGTTTCTCCGGCTTGAACATACGGTCCATATGGACCAACTCTCAGAGTAATAGATAAGTTATTATCATTTACTCCTAATGTAATAGGCTCAAATTTACTTGATTCTTTTCCTTTTCCTACAACTAATTGTGCTGTATGATCACATACAGGATGATTGGAACATCCTATAAACCCTCCGCTTCTTCCATAACGAATATTAAGTCTACCATCTGCACACTTAGGACATTTTCTTGGGTCAGAACCATCTTCAGATTGAGGAAAAAAATGTGGCCCTAGATCATTATCTATTCGTTTTTCTACATCTCTTACTCTTAATGAGGAAGCATCATCTATATTAGATTTAAAAGGAAGCCACCATTTTTGAAGTGTGTCTTTCCAATTCTCCTTTCCATTAGATATATTATCAAGTTGATCTTCAAGTTTAGCGGTAAAATTCTCTTCTATATAATTACTAAAATAACCATTGAGAAACGCTGTAACTATTCTTCCTTTAGTTTCTGGTTCAAATCTTCTTTTTTCATATTTGACATAACCTTTATCTTTTATTACCGACACTATCGAAGCATATGTTGATGGTCTCCCTATTCCAAGTTCTTCTAATTTTTTAACCAATGAAGCTTCAGTATATCTAGGAGGAGGCTCAGTAAAATGCTGTAAAGACTTTACATCTGAGAAATTTAGACTATCTCCTTCAACAACTTTAGGAATATTATTATTTTTATTATCATCTTGCTCATTATCATCTACATCTTCAGTATATATTTTTTTGTAACCATCAAAAATAATTATTGATCCTGAGGTCCTAAACCCAATATCTTTTTGGTTTGATAAAATATTAATACTAACTTGATCTATCTCTGCACTTTCCATTTGTGAAGAAATAGTTCTCTTCCATATAAGTTCATATAGAAGTCTCTGCCTTTCATCTAAATAGGTTTTTATATCATCAGGTAATTTATTTATATCGGTAGGCCTAATCGCTTCATGAGCTTCTTGAGCGTTAGCTGACTTTTTTGAATACTTATTTGGAGATTGTGGAAGATATTTATCTCCGTATTTTTTAGTAATTAAATTTCTTATTTCTGTAATTGCACTATCAGATAAATTAACGGAATCTGTTCTCATATAAGTAATTAATCCTATTGTTTCCCCATTAATTTCAATACCTTCATATAAACTTTGGGCGATCCGCATAGTGTTTTTAGCTCCTATTCCCAATTTTCTTGAAGCTTCCTGTTGTAGTGTAGATGTAATAAATGGAGCAGTAGGATTATTTTTTACTCGTTTTGTTTGTATTGAATTTATATTAAAGTTATTTACTTCTATAATTTTTTTCACTGCACTATCGGCAAGTATTTTATTATTTATATCAAATTTTTTTAATTTATTACTATTTAGGATAGTTAAATTTGCAGAAAATGGTTCGCTATCTCGTTTTTTAAATAATGAGTTAATTGTCCAGTATTCTTTCGGAGAAAATTTCTCTCGTTCAGTTTCTCTATCACAGATTAATTTGAGTGCGACAGATTGGACTCTACCTGCAGATTTAGATCTTGGAAGAGTTTTCCATAAGACCGGTGATAAAGAAAAACCCATTAAATAATCTAAAGCTCTTCTAGCTTGATATGCATCCACCATATTAATATCTATAGTATTAGGATTGTTAAATGCATCTAATATTGCATTTTTAGTTATTTCATTAAAAATAACTCGTTTTATATTTACATCTTTTAATTTATTTTTTTCTTTCAAAAATGAATGGATATGCCATGCAATTGCTTCTCCTTCCCTATCTGCATCAGTTGCTAACCAGAGTGTATCACCCTTAGTAATAGATTTACTAATTGCTGATATTTGCTTCTTTTTATCATCTTGTACTTCATATTTCATCAAAAAATTATCATCGGGAATTACAGATCCTTTTTTATTTGGAAGATCTCTTATATGTCCATAAGAAGCTAATACCTTATAATCATTTCCTAAATATTGATTAATGGTTTTGGCTTTGGCCGGTGATTCTACAACAACAATATTCATGATAACTCTTGTTAAATTAAAAATATAAATTCAGAATTAATAATTTTTTATCATTTTAGCAAATTATTTTTTTTAAATTATTAAGTTTATTTATATTTTTGACTCACTGCCTGATATCAGTCTTTTAATATTAGGAATATGTTTTATCCATATTAAAATAGTTATTATGAGTATCAAATAAACCTCTAAAATTAAAATATTTGGGATATAAAATAGGTTTTCAATGAAATTTATTTTATATAGAAACCAAAATATTACGGGGGCAATAAAACTTGCAGTTAGGGCTCCTAAAGAAGAAGTTCTATATTTTAAAGCAACAATTAACCAAACAATTAATGCAATAAAAGCCCCAATCCAATTAATAAACAAAAGTATCCCTGCAGAAGTAGCTATTCCTTTGCCTCCTTTTAGTAATAAAAAAGGACTAAACATATGTCCTAGTAAAGATAGTATAGAAATAATTACATATAAAATTATTAATAATTCTTTTTCAAGCAAAAGCATAAAATTAATTTTAATAAAATAGAGAAAGGCAAAACTTTTAGATATATCTAAGAATAGAGTTAACAATGCTAATAATTTATTACCAGTTCTTAGGACGTTCGTAGCTCCAATATTTCCTGAACCTATTTTTCTAATATCACCATACCCTGAAATTTTTGTAACTATTAATCCGAATGGAATAGAACCTATGATAAAGCTTGTAATGCAAAAAGCTAAAATTGATGGATAATTGAATAACTCTAAAACATTATCTATAAAAATAGTCATTTTTTTTCTACACTAAGTTTCATATTTGGATCCGAATATACTATTCTACCATCCACTATTGTATATAATATTTTTCCTTTTGCATTATAATCATCAAAAAGTGAATTTTTAGATTTGCTGATCATATTTTCTAATTTTAACTTATGGGGAGTATTTATATCAATTAATGTTAAATCAGCAGGAGAACCTATTTTAAGTTTACCAGAATTTAAATTTAATAATTTAGCTGGTTGATAGGTAAGTTTGTCAATTAAGTTAATAAGTTTCATTTTACCATTAAAATATAAATCTAACGAAATTGGTAATAGGGTTTCAAAACCTATAATACCAAATTCTGCCTGTTCAAATGGCAATCTTTTGCTATCTTGATCCTGAGGGGTGTGATGACTAGAAATAATATCAATTTTATTATTAATTAATGCATTATAAATTGCTTCTCTATCAATTTCACTTCTTAGAGGAGGAAAAACTTTTGCAAATGTTTTCCATTCATCAACAGCAGTTTCATTCAAGGTGAAATAATGTGGGGCTGTAGAACAGGTTAAGTTTAATTCTTTATTTTTAGCATTTTCAATAGCAATAATTGCTTCTTTAGTGGTTATGTTAAAAAAATGTAATTTTCCACCAGTATTTTCAAGTAATCTAATATCTCGTTCAATTTGTAAAATTTCCGCTACTTTAGGTATGCCTGGTAAACCTAATTTATTAGCTAGAGCCCCTCCATTCATAACTCCATTCAAAGAAAGGTCAGGGTCTTGAGGTGATATCATAATTGTAGCATCAAAATTTTTAGCATAAGTCAAAGCTTGTTTCATAACTTTAGTATTTCTTATAACTTGATTAGCTTCTGAAAATAAGATTGCACCTGCTTCTAATAATAATCCCATCTCAGTAAGTTTTTCTCCTTCTAAATTTTTAGTAATAGATGCAGAGGCATATATTTTTACTCCATTTGTTTCCTTAGCTCTTTTTTCTATATATTGAATAATAGGAATTTGATCAATTATAGGATTAGTATTTGGCATACAGACTATACTGGTAATTCCAGATGCTAATGCAGCATCAGAAGCAGTATTAACATTTTCTTTAAATTCTTCTCCAGGTTCTCCAATATTTGCGCTTAAATCTATAAAGCC
The DNA here is from genome assembly GCA_029247025.1 of Alphaproteobacteria bacterium. Lineage (GTDB taxonomy): Bacteria > Pseudomonadota > Alphaproteobacteria > TMED109 > TMED109 > TMED109. Next base: position 11,806 of record JAQWLZ010000054.1, read on the forward strand.
AGGACATAAAATATTATTATTACAATCAATAATCAAAGCATCATCTATATTATCATTTTTAAGTAAATGTTTTCCAAAGTCTTTTATTACTTTATTCTCTACTATTAAACCTGCCTTATCGTCAAAACCTGAATGAGGATCAATTATTCTAGCATTTTTAAAGACTATTTTACTTTTGTTTTTAGCTTCAATCATTTTTTATGTTCTAAATTATTTATTAAATGCTCAATAACTGACATTCTAATAGCTACCCCTAACTCAACTTGTTCAAGGATTAGTGTTCTATTTATATCATCAGCTAATTCACTGTCTATTTCAACACCTCTATTTATTGGGCCAGGATGCATAACTAGGGCATCACTTTTAGCAAAACTCAGTTTTTCCCTATCTAGACCATAAAATTTAAAATATTCTTTTGCTGAAGGTATATATGACCCCTGCATGCGTTCTTTTTGCAATCTTAGTATCATCACTATATCAACCTCATTTAGACCTTCTTTAAAGTTATTAAAGATGTTTGCTCCATAGTCAGATAAGCCTTCAGCCATCAGAGTGGAAGGTGCTATAAGATTAACTGTGGCTCCCATAGTTATAAGTAATTTTATATTAGACCTGGCTACTCTGCTATGTGCTATATCGCCACAAATTGCTATCTTTAATCCCTTAATTCTTTTTTTTCGTCTTCTTATTGCTAATGCATCTAATAAAGCTTGAGTAGGGTGTTCGTGTTGTCCATCTCCCGCATTAATAACACCACAATTTACTTTATTCGCAAGTAAATGAGGAGTTCCACTTAGGGAGTGCCTAATAACAAGAATATCAGGCTGCATAGCATTTAAAGTCATAGCGGTATCAAGTAAACTTTCACCTTTTCTTATTGAAGAGGTTTCAATTTGCATGTTAATTACATCAATTCCTAGGCGTTTTGCAGCTAATTCAAAAGAAGTTTTGGTTCTAGTAGAATCTTCAAAAAATAAGTTTACAAGAGTCTTTCCTCGATATTTTTGGTTAACAGTAGGCTGAATTCTATTTTCTCTTATAATATCATCCGCTCTATTTAATAATGAAGAAATTTCAGATTCTTTTAAATCTTCTATTCCAAGTAAGTGATCCTTTCTATATTCGCTAAAATTATTATTTTTATTATTTTTAACTATATAAAAATTTGTTGGGTTAATTTTACCATCTGTATAAGATATAATTTTTTCCATAATCTCTTGTTTGGGTATTCTATCGCCAGATAGATATCTAGATAAAGATGCTATAGAAATATTTAAATTACTAGCAAGTATTTTTCTGCTTATTGAGTTATCTTTAATCCATTTATCTAAAGCGTGCATTTTTTACCTTGATAATTTACTATAATAAATTACCGTTTTGGTAAAATAATGTCAAATTTAATTAATTTCTATCCTTTTTAGTGCGCCTTCTAATATCCAACATGCAGCTGATGAATCTATTAAATTCTCTCTTTTACTTCTAGATAAATCTAGTTCTTGTATCATAATTTTTTCTACGGCTTGCGATGAATATCTTTCATCCCAAAATAGCAACGGAAGTTTTAAAGATTTATTAATCTCTTCTGCTAATCTTCTTATAGATTGGGTTTTTTTTCCAGACTTACCATTTAGATTAACCGGTCTACCAATTATAATAGCTGAGATATCATTGTCAGATATAATAGTTTTAATAATACTGATATCATCAATTAACTTTTTTCTTTTAATATTATTTAAGCTCGTAGCAAATGATCTTTTTCTATCACTTATTGCCACTCCAATCCTTTTATCTCCTAAATCCAGACCTAAAATACATCCGATATTTGGAATTAGATTAGTAAATTCATCAATATTATAAGTAATTAGTTTTTTAAATTGCTTGCTGTTAGTCATTTAGAGTAGTAATCAATCCTAAAAGTTATTATGTATATTATTTATATTTAAATATATATATATAATATTATCAGTATTTTTTAATTTATAGATAGGGTTTTTTAAATATGTCTTTAGATAAAACAACTTTAGAACGGGTAGCATATCTTGCGAGAATTAAAATTGATGCATCAGAAATTAATAAGATGACTTCCGAATTAAATAATATAATGAAATGGATAGAAGAGTTAAATGAAGTAGATATTAAGAATGTAAAACCTATGACTGGGGTTTCAAATGAATATTTAAGAGAAAGAGAAGATGAAGTAAATGATGGAGGCTATAGCGATAAAATTGTAAGTAATGCTCCTGAAAAAATTGATAATTCATTCACAGTACCAAAGGTAATAGAATAAATGACAAAAATTTCGAATTTAGGCGTTGTTGATACCTTAGAAGGTTTAAATAAAAAAGAGTTTTCATCTGTAGAGGTTATTAAAGAGTATTTAAACCTCATAGAAAATGACTCTAAATTAAATGCTTATATTCATTTTAATGCAGAAAAATCTTTATCATCTGCTAAACTTTCTGATGAAAGAAGATCTAAAAATGAAGCCTTACCTTTAGATGGTTTACCGATAGCAGTAAAAGATATTTTTTGTGTTAATGGAGAAAAAACTTCAGCATGTTCCAAAATCTTAGAAAATTTTATTCCTAATTATGAATCAACTGTTACTTCTAAATTATGGAAAGCCGGAGGAATTTATATTGGTAAAACAAGTATGGATGAATTTGCCATGGGTTCATCAAATGAAACGAGCTACTTTGGAAGTGTAGTAAATCCATGGAGTAAGGAAGGGGACAAATTAGTACCTGGAGGTTCTTCTGGAGGTTCTGCATCTGCAGTTGCCGCAAAATTAGCTCCTGTTGCTTTAGGGACTGATACAGGAGGTTCTATTAGACAGCCTGCTTCTTTCTGCGGAACAGTTGGAATAAAACCTACCTATGGAAGGTGCTCTAGGTGGGGAATTATAGCTTTTGCATCTTCATTAGATCAAGCAGGCCCCTTAACTCGCTCGGTAAGAGATAGTGCTTTAGTTTTAGAAAATATGGCTGGGTTTGATAACTTAGATTCAACATCTGTTAATATAAAAGTACCAAAGTTTACTGATGCTTGCTCAAAATCTATCAAAGGAATGAAAATAGGTATACCTAAAGAATATAAAATTAGTGGGCTTTCATCTGAAGTTGAAAATATTTGGAATGACGGAATAAAATGGATGGAAGATGCAGGAGCAGAAATTGTAGAAGTTACTCTACCCCACACTAAATATGCTTTACCTACATATTATATTGTTGCTCCCGCAGAAGCATCAGCTAATTTGGCTCGTTATGATGGAGTAAAATATGGATTTAGAAAAGAAAATATTCAAGATTTAGAAGATATGTATTCTAGTACAAGAGCAGAAGGTTTTGGAGAGGAAGTAAAACGACGCATATTAATTGGAACTTATGTTTTGTCGGCAGGTTATTATGATGCCTATTACTTAAGAGCTCAAAAAGTAAGAACAAAAATTGTTGAAGACTTTAATTTAGCTTTTAATAACTGTGATGCTATACTTACTCCTACTGCACCTACTGGCGCATTCAAGATTGGTGAAAAAAATATGGACCCCATAACTATGTATATGAATGATATATTTACTGTTCCTGCAAGTCTTGCTGGACTTCCAGCAATGTCTATTCCATCTGGTTTAAACTCTAATGGATGTCCTTTGGGACTTCAGTTAATTGGAAAAGGTTTTGATGAAGAAACTTTATTTAGTATAGGTGCTGCTGTTGAGAATGCTGCAAATTTTCAAAGTATATAATTTTTGAAGGTAATAAAATATGAGAAAACCAATAACATTAAAAGGTGAAACTGGAACATGGGAAATGGTTATAGGTTTAGAAATTCATGCTCAAGTGAATTGTAAATCAAAATTATTTTCTGGTTCAGCTACTGATTTTGGAGCTAGTCCAAACTCTCAAGTGAGTTATGTAGATGCAGCTATGCCTGGTATGCTTCCAGTTATTAATAATGAAGCAGTTAATCAGGCTATAAAAACAGGACATGCCCTAAATGCTAAAATTAATAATATATCTATATTTGATAGAAAAAATTACTTTTATCCTGATTTACCTCAAGGTTATCAAATTTCACAGTTTAAATCTCCTATAGTTGGAGAAGGATGGATTGTCATAGATTTAGGGAAAGGTGAAACAAAGAAGATTGGAATAGAAAGACTTCACTTAGAGCAAGATGCAGGTAAATTAATGCATGATCAACATCCAAGGCTATCATTTGTAGATCTGAATAGATCTGGTATTCCTTTAATGGAAATAGTTTCAATGCCTGACATGAGAGATTGGGAAGAAGCAGGAGCATATCTAAGAAAATTACGTTCCATAGTAAGGTATATTGGTTCATGTGATGGAAATATGGATCAAGGATCATTAAGATGTGATGCAAATATTTCAGTAAGAAGACCTGGTGAAGAGTTTGGTACACGGTGTGAGTTAAAAAATATTAATTCGGTAAAATTTATGATGAAAGCAGTTGAGTACGAAGCTTATAGGCAAATTGAGATAATAGAAAATGGCGGAGAAGTAAAACAAGAAACACGTTTGTACGACCCTAATAAAAATGAAACAAGATCAATGAGATCAAAAGAAGAAGCGCATGATTATAGATATTTTCCTGATCCAGATTTATTACCATTAAATATAAGTAACGAAAGAATAGAAAAATATAAAAATGAATTACCAGAATTACCAGATCAAAAAAGAGAGCGTTTTCAAAAAGACTTTGGGTTAAGTTTTTATGATGCTGATGTATTAACTGCAGATAGGAGTTATGCTGATTTTTTTGAAATTGTATCAAAAAATAGAGATACAAAATTTGTAGCTAATTGGATTATTACTAATTTTTTTGCAATGCTAAATGAAGTAGAAAAAAGTGTAGAAGAAAGTCCAGTTAATGCTGAACAACTTGGGGAACTATTTGATTTAATTAAAGAGGGCACAATTTCTGGAAGAACGGCAAAAGAAGTTTTTGAGGAAATGTTTACTAAAGGTGGTAATGCTGGAGATATTGTAGATGCGAAGGGTCTTAAGCAAATCAGTAACACTGATGAGTTAGAAAGTATGGCAAAAAATATTATTGAAGAAAATACAGACCAAGTATCTAAATTTAAAAATGGAAATGAAAAACTTTTTGGATGGTTTGTAGGTCAGATGATGAAAAGTACCGGTGGTACAGCTAATCCTAAAGTTGTAAATGAAATTCTTAAAAAATTATTGAATAAATAATATAGGATTTAATTATGTTTTATGAAACAGATAAAAATAATCATGGATTAAAATATAATCCATTTAAGTCTTGTATCGTCCCAAGACCAATTGCTTGGATTACTACTTTAAATGACGATGGTACTCATAATTGTGCCCCATATAGTTTTTTTAATGGAGTTTCTGCCGATCCACCAATGGTAATGTATGCAACTAATGGTAAGCAACCTATGGGAAATCATAAAGATAGTATCAGTAATATTAGAAGAAATGGTGAATTTGTAGTTAATGTAGTGCCTTATGCAGCAAAAGATAAAATGAATGAAACAACAGCTCCGTTAAGTCCTAATGAAAGTGAAGTCGAGGTTTCAAAATTAGAAACTAAACTATCTAAAATAGTTTCTCCTGTAAGATTGTCAATTTCCCCAATTCATATGGAATGTAAAGTATATAAAATTATAGACCTGCCTACATTAGTTAGTAATGAATATAATGGTATGGTATTAGGAAATGTTGTTGGCATTCATATTAATGATGAAGTAATAGACGATGGAAAAGTTAATTTAGATAAGATAAAGCCTTTATCGAGATTAGGCTATTTAGATTATTCTGTTGTAGATAATATCTTTGAAATGCACAGACCAGAGGGTTCTCCTCGTCCTGATCAAGTTAAAAATAGAAAGGATACATAGATGATAGATTTATATACTTGGAGTACACCAAATGGGAGAAAAGTATCTATTATGCTTGAAGAGTGTAAGTTAGATTATAATTTAATTCCTATAAATATTATTAAAGATGAGCAATTTGAGGAAAAATTTTTAAGTATTAGCCCAAATAATAAAATTCCTGCGATATATGATCATGAAACAAATATATCAATGATGGAATCAGGATCTATATTATTGTATCTATCAGAAAAAACAGGAGTATTTCTTCCTAAAGAAAATTCTGGTCGGTGGAAAAGAGATGAATGGTTAATGTTCCAAATGGCTTCTCTTGGTCCCATGCTAGGGCAAGTTCATCATTTTGTTAAGTTTAATGCAGGAAAATCTGCTTATGCAGAAGAAAGATATTATAATGAAGCTTTGAGAATATATGGTGTACTTGATAAACGTTTAGGTGAAAGCCAATTTGTTGCTGGAAGTGATTATGGTATTGTAGATATTTCAATTTGGCCATGGATATCAAGGTATGAATGGCAAAATATAGATTTAAATAAATTTTCAAATATTTTAAGATGGTATAAAGAAATTGCTTCAAGAGAAGCAGTTATAAAAGGTTATGATGTACCTAGCATGGGTGCAGAAATACCTATTCCATAAATTTAATATAAAAATAATACATATCTCGTTTGACACATTGGCTACGACATTTTAAAAGCATATTGGACACGTGGCCGAGCGGTCGAAGGCGCGCCCCTGCTAAGGGTGTAAACGGGAAACCGTTTCGAGGGTTCGAATCCCTTCGTGTCCGCCATTAAATAGGTAAAAAATAATTTATATGAAATATTTGCTTAATATATTTTTAATACTAATTTTTCCTCATTCTACATGGGCGGATGATATTAGCTCAAATGGCTTAATATGTGAGATAGAACAAAATCAATCAAAAAGAGCACCAAATAAAAAATTAATATATCATTTTGATTTTGGAAATGTTTATGCTGTTCAAGTTTCTAAGCAAAATTCTCCAATTACAATTAATAAAATTTTAGTTTCAGAATATAGATATGATAATGAAAAAATTTACTGGGAAGGCGAGAATCCTGCAAAAACTATAAAATATTATGCCGAAGTAAATAGATTGAATCATATTTTACAACTTGAATATTTCTTTGTCTCAGGTTCTAAGACTGAAGATAGTACAAAAAAATCAATGTACTGTAATCTTCTAAATTGGAACGAAATTGAATCTTCCATAAATAAATAAATTTTATAATAAAATACATATAGTATTTAAATATTGACTTAAAATAGTTTTAGTGACTAGAATTAAGGTTAATTATTTTTATTTAAATTAATTTAATAAGAGGAAATACAATGAACAAAATAAAATATATTTTAATAGCTTTATTCTTATCAATATTTATAGGAAATATTGCTTATTCAGATGGACATTCTGGAAGTTTTAGTTTTCATACTGGATGGTTTTTTGATGGAACAGTCATGCAAATTGATGAAAACAATATAATGGGAACAGGGTTCCCTAAAGGAGCAACCTTTAATGATGCAGGTGCAGGATATTTGCATAATGGTGAAGCTCAATGCGTAGCTACATTTAGTATAAATAATGGAGAGGGAGCAGCTAAAGGATGGTGTGCATGGTCGGATAATGATGGAGACAGGTTATTTACTGAGTTTAGTGGTAGTTTATATTTAGGAGAGAATATTATTACTGGAGGAACTGGAAAATACGCAGGTTGGACAGGTTCTGGTCCTTGGGCTTGTGAAGATTTAGGAAAAAATGGTTCAAGCTCATGCAGGCAAACTCTAAATTATACTAAACCATAAAATTAGAGATACGGTAATTTATTGCTATCTAATAACTATAATATTGGGATATAAAAAATATCCCAATATTTCAAAATTTATAAAGGAAAATAAATGTTTAAACTAAAAACTATAATTATAACTGTCCTAGCTACTATGATATTTGCTAAAATATCTTCTGCTGGTCATCATCAAATGACAATGATGTATGGAGGAGAGTTTACTAATATGAACATAGTTGCAAATGGAGATCATATGTCAGTATCAGGAGCTTTTATTGGCACTAATAGAATGACAATGGAAAATGGTGACGTAATTCAAACTAATTTTATGTGCCCAGCATTATTTATTAATGGAGATGGAAATGGGACATGTAAAATGAAAGATGCAAAATCAGAAGATTTTTGGGTTTTAGTTTGGCATTGTGGAGTAGATGGACAATGTAAAGGTGACGCTGTAAATGGTACGGGTCGTTTTGAAGGAGTTACTGGAAAAATGAGTTGGTGGAATGATAGCGGCTGGGGTGAAGGTTCTGGCACTTTTATAATGAAGTAAATAATAGCTATAATTTTTATTTAAAAAGACCTCTAGAAAACAGTTAGAGGTCTTTTTTTTATTTTAAAGCAACAATAATTTTGATATGATTTTTATTATGAGTTATGGGTCAGAAGAAACTGATATGCAAAATTATCTTAAAGCCGGAAAAAAACGTGCTTTAAGTCTATCAAATCGTGGTCAAATAAGATTTAATAATGATGGAACTCTTCATAAAGAAATAATTGATTCTTATTCAAAATATGGTTTTTATATATTTGAAAAAGTTTTTTCTAATGATGAATTAAATGATTGGGAAAAAGATTATTTAGATATTTTAGAGAAATTTCCTGTAAATAGAACATCGAAAATTGATATAAAAGGTAGACCTGCAATTGCTTCAGATTGTAAGGCCAATATTTTATATTGGTCAAAACCTTTAGCAGATCCTTTTGGTGGAACAGATTTAGCAAATGGTAGACATCCAGTTAAAATGATAGAACCAACCCCTAAAAAAGATGACCCTGAGGAAATAATATATTTGACTCAAGGCTTTCTACAATTTTCGGATACTTTTTTAAGAGCCTATGGTCATCCTTTATTATTAAAAGTTGCCGAAAATATCAATGGAGAAGATTTCGTTCCTTTCACAGAAGGTTATTTTATAAAAGATCCAGGACTAGGTGCATCCGTAGCTTGGCATCAGGACGGAACAACTCACTGGGATAACCCTGATTGGGATCAATATATGCATGGATTTAATTTTATGGCACAGCTATATAAAAGTACTCCTGGCAATGGGGTGTGGGTAGTGCCTGGAACTCATCGATTAGGCAAAGTAGATATTAAAAAAATGGTATTAGAAGCAGGTACAGAAAGATTACCAGATGCCGTTCCTATAGTTTGTGGGCCAGGAGATGTGGCTATTACTAATAGGCAAGTGCTTCATGGTTCATTTGCAAACACTAGCGCTGATAGAAGAGTAACTATAAATTATGGTTTTCACAAAAAATCATCTGTACTGAATGTTTTAGGAGGAGGTTTACATGGAAGACCTCAAATTTATGATGAAAAGCATATTATAGAAAGGTCAAGATTAATTCAGTATGCTATAAGTGCTAGAAGTCAAAAGTATCCTGAAGAAACTCCATATATATATAAAGCTCTTGAAAAAGATAAAAAAAAGTACACTTGGGATGATCAAGCAAGAAAAGATATTAAAGACTATAGCCTAATGGATATGAGTATATAAATTTTAATTTTATCAAAGTAATTTATTTATACTTTTATCAACTTCTTCAATTGGAATCAAATTAGGGTCAACTCCTCCCCAATTTTTGGAATCTATTATTACTAATTCTTTAGCATTAGGAGCGTATTTGATAGAATTATGTTTACTAAATAATGATATTAGTTTTGTTTTGGCAGCTGCAAACATATGTCCAGTACCTGAATCATTAGCAATAGCAACATCAATTTTTTTGGCTAAAGCTATTACAAGTATTGGACCCTTAAGACCGCTTTTTGTTGCATGATCTGTCCATTCAGGAAAAATAGCTTGAGGAACATCTTTTTTAATAATTTCTAATAAATTTTTTTCATCAGGCCCTAAAAAAAATACTGGAGTTCTGTGCTTATCAACTTGTATTTGAGCTAATTTAATAAATTTCTTTAAGGGCCATATTTTAGTTTTATCTCCTGCTCCCGGAGCTATTCCAATATAAGTTTTTCCTTTAGGTAGCAGTGTATTAGATAATTTAGCATATTTCTCTTCCAATTTAATATCATTTTTATAATATTTAATTTCATTATTATTAATTAATTTTATAAAAGTGTTTAATCTATCATTTAGAGAAGACCTTTTTATTGAAAAATCATTTGGCTTTAAATCTGAAAACATCCATTTTGCAGATGCAGATATAAAAACTTTATGTTTTATTTTTTTTAAAACTAATGTGGTCAGTAAAACTGTTTGTGTATCTATTATAACATCATATTCTTCTTTAATTGGGCTCGACTTAATTATTTCTCTTACTGGATTAGCACCTAATCTAATATTATCTATTACTTCATCTATTAATTTGTATATTAAAGGCTTTAAAGTATAAGAATATTCTGTTTTTCCTTGTCCTGCTAACCATATAATTTTGCTATTTGGAAAATTATATCTAAGGTTTTGTATAAAATTTAGTTTATAAAGAGCATCACCAATTGCTTCTCCTCCAGAATAAACTAATATATTTTTATATTTTTTTTTCATATATTTCCTACCTTTTTTTATATGATTATAATATAAACCCTTATATGGAAATCTTTTTTATTGTTAAATAAATATAAACAAAGGTGTTAATAATGTCAGATGAAATAAATGTACCTATATCTCCAGGTGAATTAGTAGATAAAATTACTATCCTTGAAATTAAAAAAGAATTTATTAAAGATGATAGTAAACTAAAAAATATAAATCATGAATATGATCTACTCATGCAAATATATAGTGAGCAAATTTCCAAAACTAAAGGTGTAACTGAATTAAAAAATAAATTGAAAGAAATTAATTTAGAACTTTGGAAAATAGAGGATGATATAAGAGATTGTGAAAGAAAGAAGTCTTTTACTGATATTTTTATAGAATTAGCTAGATCAGTTTATTTTACAAATGATAAAAGGTCTAAGGTTAAATTAGAAATCAATTTATTAATGAATTCAAATCTAGTGGAAGAAAAGTCATATAAGGATTATTCATAATTATTATGAATAATTATAAACATCTTAAAGATGGATTAGGCTTATGGTCAGAATTAATTTCTAAAAATAAAAATTTAGAAAATAGACCAGCTTTATTTTTAGATAGAGATGGAACAATTGTTAAATATGAAGAGTATCTTCATGATCCTTTAAAAATAAAAATTAATAATAATATTTGTTCATTAATCAGAGAATGCAATTTAATTAATATACCTATTATTGAAATAACTAATCAATCTGGTATTGGAAGAGGTAAATATAGTTGGAATGATTTTAATAAAACAGAAAAAGAAATAAGAAAAATATTATCAATGCAAGATGCCCAAATTAATATGCTTTGTGCATGTGCTTTTCATCAAGATGCAAAAAATACTTATAGAATTAAAGAACATTCTTGGAGAAAACCAAATTCAGGAATGATTGAAGAAGCTGTAAGTATTTTTAATATAAATCTTCAAAAGTCATGGATTATAGGAGATAGTATTTCTGACATTCAATCTGGTTTAAATGCAGGTATAAAAGGTGGTATTTTATATAATAATAAAGATAAAAGTTTTAACCCTAAGGGTAATTTTATTATAAAATATGCTGATAATACTCAAAATTTAAAATGGTTAATTAATGAATTTATTGAATAGCTTTTTTAAAAACTTTTGTATCAATATTTGATCCAGATAAAACTATCACAATAGTTTTATCTTTTATTATTGTTTTTTGATTCAAGATTGCGGCAAGACCTACAGCTCCTCCTGGCTCCAAAATAAGTCCTAAATTCATATAAGCATATTTTATAGCTTTTAAGACCTGATTGTCCGTAACAGTTAGACCTTTTTTTATAAGGTTTTTATTGATATTAAACGTCATTTCCCCTGGTTGATTTGCTAATAGTGAATCACATATAGATTGATTATTCATATTATTTTTATATATTTTTTTATTTTTTATTGATTTAGAATAATCAGCAAATTTATTTGGCTCAATACTATAAATATTGGTATTATTAAATTTATTTTTAATAGCTGTTGCAATTCCTGCTATTAAACCGCCTCCTCCAGTAGGTACTAAAACTTTATCAGGAAATAAATCATATTTAGAAATTTGCTCAATTATTTCTAAACCTATAGTGCCTTGTCCAGCTATCACATCAGGATCATCATATGGTGGTATTATTAATAGGTTATTTTTTCTGGCAATACTATTCCCTATATCTTCTCTATTTTCAGTCTTTCTATTATAAAATACAATATTTGCCTTTCTGGATTTAGTACCGTTGATTTTATTTTGTGGTGCATCTTTAGGCATTATAATTGTGGATTTTATATTAAAGATATTAGCTGCCTCAGCTACTCCTTGAGCGTGGTTGCCTGAAGACCAGGCTAGTATACCAGCTGTCTTATCATTCTTAATTGCATTATATATTTTATTATATGCACCTCTTATTTTAAATGATCCAGTTCGTTGAATATTTTCAGCTTTATAAAATATTTTGGCATCAAATTTTTTACTAAGGTAAAAATCGTATATAAGTGGCGTAGTAACTATTATACCATCTAAAATATTTTTAGCTTTTAAAATTTCAGAAAT